>NZ_JBBNLR010000001.1:0-255132 GCF_040092375.1 Collinsella sp. CLA-ER-H5 | reverse complement strand
GTCGGGGCTTTAGCCGGGGTGCCATGCGGCACCCCGGGGTATCCGGTATTACCCGTCCTTTCGGGCGGCTATCCCGGGGGAGGGGGCAGGTTCTCCACGTGTTACTCAGCCGTTCGCCACTCGCTTCTATCCGAAGATAGGTGCCGTTCGACTTGCATGTGTTAGGCGCGCCGCCAGCGTTCATCCTGAGCCAGGATCGAACTCTCCGTCCAAAATATATGGGCTTCGAGCCCGTCCGGTCCTCTCAGTTCATCGCTGATCGGTTCCGTTCGATTCATATGGTTCTAGTATAGGAAAAGGAATTTCTCGGGGCCGCCTCTCGGCGGCCTTGCGAAAAACAAATCCAAGTTAGACCATTTCAAATGGTTCGATGTCTGCCCGGATGCGACACAGCTGGTGTGTCCATCCTCGCAGTATCCGGTTCTCAAGGTGCACGCCTGCGCTGGTTCCCGGTTCGACCGGGCCGCGCGGCAAGGAGATATATTGCCAGACCGCGAAGCGATGCGGGACGTCAATTCCACTCTTCACAAGTCCTACACAACCTATGGCTTTCTATATAGGAACTAGAAAGCCGAGTGCAGCAAGATCGCACGTATCAGATGATGACCCTTCGGTTAAGAGATATATAGAGATCGGTCACCTGTAGGTGTTTATCTACCCGCGCTTTTTGCTATGTAAACCAGCGCTTTCGATAAAAAAGAGGGAGTGCCGCGCACAGTGCGACACTCCCCTAGCGATTCAACAGAATCTATTAGGCCTCGAGAGCCTTCTTGGCAATGGCAGCCAGCTCGTTGAAGGACTCGATGTCCTCGTAAGCCATCTGAGCCAGGACCTTGCGGTCAAGCTCGATGCCGGCAACCTTCAGGCCGTGCATGAACTGAGAGTAAGAGATGTCGTTCAGGCGAGCGGCAGCGTTGATGCGGGTGATCCAGAGAGAGCGGATCTCGCGCTTCTTGTTGCGGCGATCACGATACTGATACTGCAGGGAGTGCTGGACCTGCTCTTTAGCATGCTTGTAAGTACGCGAAGCGGCACCGTAGTAACCCTTCGCACGGTGCATAACGGTACGGCGCTTCTTCTTGGCGGCAACAGCGCGCTTAATACGTGCCATGTTCTATCAACTCCTAGACGGTAAAACGAAAAACGGGAACGCGGACTTAGGCGAGACGCGACTTGATGACCTTGCGGTCGGCAGCGGCGATCTCGGTCTCCTGACGGAAGCCACGCTTACGCTTGGTGGACTTCTTGCTCAGGATGTGGCTCTTGAAAGCCTTGGCGCGCATAAGCTTGCCGGTACCAGTCTTGCGGAAACGCTTCTTGGTGCCGCTGTGGGACTTCATCTTAGGCATGAAATACTCCTTAATCGGTTACAGAACACTAGTTACTTGGTATCGCTTGCCGCTTTATCCTCATCGAAGGCGCCCTTAATCGGGGCGAGCAGCATAAGCATGTTACGGCCTTCCATCTTAGGCTTGGACTCGACCGTAGCGTAAAGCTTGAGATCCTCTGCGAGACGCTCGAGAACGTTAAGACCCTGCTCCGGGTGAGCCATCTCACGGCCGCGGAACATGATGGTGATCTTAACGCGTGCGCCCTTTTTGAGGAAACGCAGAACGTGGCCCTTCTTGGTCTCGTAATCGCCAACGTCAATCTTGGGTCGGAACTTCATTTCCTTGACCTCGACCTTGGACTGGTTCTTACGAGCGGCCTTGGCCTTCATGGCCTGCTGGTACTTGAACTTACCGTAGTCCATGACCTTGCAGACCGGCGGCTCCGCGTTGGGAGCGATCTCGACCAGGTCGAGACCCTGATCGTCAGCGACGCGCTGGGCATCGCGGATGGCGAACAGGCCGAGCTGAGAGCCATCGACGCCAATCAAACGGCACGAAGATGCAGTGATCTCGTCGTTGATGCGGGTGTCATCAGACTTAGCTATTTTCCCTACCTCCATTCATAAAAAAATAACCCGGCGCTTCTCAGCAACCAGGTCGTACACATAGACTTCCTCGATTTGAGGAAGGTAATCTAAGTTGTATGACCAGTCAGCTGCTCATTGGCGCCAAAAGGTGGGAACCCTCGGGTTCCTCTTTAGGGCATTGCGGGAACAACGCCTTGCGAATAATAACACGTACAGCGCGTTATCACATTACGTACACGAAAAAGGGGCCTTGACCCCCTTGAAGCGCAGGTGCATGTATGGTGCCCGAGGCGAGACTCGAAGGGACTTCGCTTCGCGAAGCCCCGGGCTTCGGGCGCATGGCGCCCTCGCCACGCTCCGCTACAAACAGGCCACAGGCCTGTTTGCTTAACGCTTCGCGCGCTCACGCGAGTTCGGCACGAAAAAGGGGGCCGCACCCCCCCCTTGAACGCTCACTTGCATGTATGGTGCCCGAGGCGAGACTCGAACTCGCACGTTGTTGCCAACGGTGGATTTTGAGTCCACTGCGTCTGCCAATTCCGCCACTCGGGCACGCAATGCGTGAGTTAGTTTATCACAGCTTTCTACCGATTAGTCCGAAAATGGAACTTCGAGCATTTCGATGAGTTCGACCGTGCGTAGCATCTCGCGCTGACGGCATCCGCGACCGTCGACCGAAGCCTCACCCATCTGGTTATCGTAAGGGTCCTCGCGCATGCCGTCGAAAGAGGGCTCAAACTCTGCCTGGAATCGATTGTTGGCCACCATACGCCATGGGTCGAGATTGCCAAAGTAGTGACGGCGGCGCCACTCCTCCCCCATCCTGTGAGCAGAAGATCCAAATGACACGTCGGCGTTGAGCCAACCGGTCTGCGGCGTATAGAACTCTGCCCAGTCGTGCGACCCCACCGAATCGGGCGCAACGTAGAGGCCGCTCTGCCAACGGGCAGGCACGCCCGCGATACGGCACATGGTGATAAACGTGAGCGCCATAACGCCGCAATCGCCGCGGAGCGAATGCGCGCAGTCATCGGCAATAGATCCCAAAAGCAAGTACGGCGGCTGATAGCGATAGTCGATATACTGCGTCAGGTAATCATAGATAGCACGGGCGCGATCGAGCGGATCCTCGAGTCCGTCAACAACACCGGCCGTCAGCTGCTGCAGATACGGCGTGAATGCAATGTGCGGACGATCCTCGGAAATATCCTCGGGCAGAGGCGCGTCCATACGCGGATGAACCGGAAGTGCGCCACCGTAGACATCACAATAAGCAGCATCGATGTGATAACGATAAGTCACCGAGAATGAGCGCTCACTCGAAGAAGACCACGAGGCGGTACGCGCCGAAGCGTTCGCGGGAGCAACAGCACCCTCCGGCGTCATGTCGAGAATCTCGACCTGAGACTGTTGGCGGCAGGTGGCGGCTACGGGAAGCCAAGCGCGAACGGTCTCCCCCTCTAGAGCGCCGGGGACAGACAAGGACGCCTTAAGCGTAATAACGCGAGTCAATCCGTTTTGTGACTCCATCTCCTTGAGCATCTCGTTGCGCAGTGCAATTCCGTCCGTAGGATCGGGACGCATGCCGGGGACCTCTTTGGGATATACGCGAAGCGAATCGAGGAAGTTGTCGAGAACGAACAGCTCGCCATCGATAAAGCGCCAGTCAATACGCTTACGGTCAATCAGATCGTCAAACTGCTCCTCGGTAAACTCAGGCCACTCCTCGCGAATCATCGCAATAGCCCGATCGCGCGACACCGAAAAATGAAGCGGCGTCTCAAGCATGCGATACCGCTCGGCACGAACGCAGGCAGCAAGCGAGGGATCGGGATTCTGCCCCAAAAGACGATCACAAGCCGCAACAGCCTGCGTCAAATATCCGGCATCCTTGAGACGAAGAATCTCGGGCGGCAGTCCAATATCGAGATGACGGAAATCATCACAGCAAACATCAACAGAGCAACCAACAGGACCCTCGTCAATGACCTTCCCATCCGAAGGCAGCACATTAATAACAGCCATACCAAACTCCAAGTCATTAGAACTCTTGAAGCCCATTGTAGCGAGATAAAAAAGAAAGCCCCAATAAAGGAACCCTCAACACCGATAAACGGTACCTAGAAAAAATGAATTCAGCCCAGTAACCCTGTAGCGAGTTAACGAAGGAGGCCCCGTTTCCCCGGAGTTGATTCCGTCGCGCGACTTCTAGCGAAGCCAGTAGCCACCTTAATTCAGACTCGTAACCCTGCGGCGTTAAACGAAGGAAGCCCCGTCCCCCGGAACTGTTTCCTTGGCGCGACTTCTGGCGAAGCCAGGTGAGCGCAAAGGAAACAGTGTAGGGAGACGGGGCTTCCGGCGGGAAGTTTAGCGACGCTTACGCCTTGTTGACGGAGCCAAACTCCTCCATGAGCTCCTTGGTGCGGGCAACGATGTTCTCGCGACCAGGCTTGAGGAGCTTGCGGGGGTCAAAGCCCTTGCCCTGCTGATCCTTGCCAGCCTCGATATACTCGCGAACGCCCTTGGCGAAGACGAGCTGCAGATCGGTGTTGACGTTGATCTTGGAGATACCCAGGGAGATGGCCTTCTTGATCTGATCCTCGGGGATGCCGGTGCCACCGTGCAGGACGAGGGGCAGGTCGCCGGTCTGAGCCTTAATCTCGCCCAGGCGCTCGAAGGAAAGGCCAGCCCAGTCGGCAGGGTACACGCCGTGGATGTTGCCGATACCGCAGGCGAGGAAGTCGACGCCCAGGTCAGCAATCTGCTTGCACTCAGCAGGATCAGCGAGCTCGCCGCTGGAGGTCACGCCGTCCTCGGTGCCGCCGATGCCGCCGACCTCGGCCTCGATGGACATGCCCTTGGAGTGGGCAAGCTCAACGAGCTCCTTGGTGCGGTCGAGGTTAAGCTGGAAGGTCTCCTCGTGAGAGCCGTCATACATGATGGACGTGAAGCCGGCCTCGATGCACTTGAAGCAGTCCTCGTAAGAACCGTGATCGAGGTGAAGGGCGACGGGAACGGTAACGCCCGTGGCCTCGACGGCAGCCTTGACCATGTCGGCGCAGACCTTGAAACCGCCCATCCACTTAGCGGCACCAGCGGTGCACTGAAGGATCAGCGGAGACTTGGCCTCCTCGGCGGCCTGGAGAATAGCCAGGGTCCACTCGAGGTTGTTGGTGTTGAAGGCACCGAGACCGTACTTGCCGGCCTCGGCCTTCTTGAGCATGTCTGCTGCGTTGACGAGCATAAAAGAAACCTCCTGTAAGGTTGCTCCGATAACGCCTGAGATTTTACCACGACATACCCGAGCATAAACGTTCGTTTGTTCACGAATACCATCCGATTGGACAAATTTTGACCGTTTGCCCCACAGAATCGACCCACTGGGGAAAATAGCTTGACGATTGAGCGGTCTTCGTGGTTCGGACGACGGCTTCGAGCCTACATCTGCATAAACGGGTTCTGCATAAGTTCGCGCGCCATCGTGGTCGAATCGCCATGGCCCGTCAAGCAAACGGTATCGGGCGGAAGCATCTTGGCAAGTTTGGAGAGCGAGCGCATAATCGCCGCCTCGTCACCGCCGGAAAGATCGGTACGACCGTGGCTGCCCGGGAAAAGCGTGTCGCCCACAAAGGCGATGTTCCCCCGCTCGGTCGCGGCGAACAGGACGATGCCGCCCGGCGTATGCCCCGGCGTCTCGATCACCTGCAGGCAGACGTCGCCCACCTCGATTGTATCGCCCTCGGCAAGCAAACGCGTCGGCTCACCCGGATCGGGTGTCTCGATACCCCACATGGCGCGCTGCTCCTCGATATTTGCGCGAGGTACCGTCACGTCCTTAGCGCACAACTCATATAGCGCGCTGTCGCCAACGACAGCTCGAACCCCGGCAACCCCGCCAACATGGTCGGCATGACCGTGCGTGCAGACAGAGCCGAGTACGCGCACCTCAGGATGCGCGGTGCGGATATGCTCCACTAGACACTCGCCCTCCCACGCCGGATCGACGATTAAGCACTCGTCATTCGAAATCACGGCGTAACTGTTGGTCTGAATGGGGCCGTTGACGAGCGCCTCAATCGAAGCCGCACCTCGGGGTGTCAGGTCCAAAGTCATATCGCCCATGCGCATACCCTCCTTCTAAAATACGTTCGAGGCACCAAACGATGCCTCGAACGTAACCAATATCTATGATGCTGAGAGGCTCTCGCACCTACACACGGCGCTTGAGCTGAGCTCCGCCTTCGCCGGGCATAAGACGGCGAGCGTCGTAGACCGAATCGACACTGCTGATGGAAGCCAGCAGCGGATCCAGACCACTCGCGTCCGAGATCTCGACCATAAAGCGCAGGGTTGCAATACCCTCGCGGTTGGTCGACGTGGCGGCAGAAAGGATATTGCCGCCCGCATCGCCAATGGCAATGGTGACATCCTTGAGCAGGCCCATACGGTCCAAGCACTCGACCACGATCTCGACCTGGAAGAGGGTGTCGGCAGCGCCGTCCCACTCCACATCGATCATGCGCTCGGGATGTTCCATAAGACCCTTGACGTTGGGGCAGTTGGCGCGATGTACCGAAACGCCACGACCGCGCGTGATGAAGCCGACGATGTCGTCGCCCGTCACGGGGTTGCAGCAATGAGCCAGACGGACCAGCAGGCCGCTGTTGCTCTCGCCCTTGACGATAATGCCGTTACTTGCGCTCTTGCCGCGCTTTTGCGGCTTGCGGTTGGAGCCGCGAGCAGGCTGTTTCACGACCTCGGCGATAGCCTCGGCCTTGGTGAGCTGTTCCTCGGGCTTGGGGTCCAAGATTTGCTCGACCTTATTGCCCACAGCGCGCGGGGCAACCTTGCCGGCGCCGACGGCGGCAAACAGGTCCTCGAGCTGCTTGAAGTTAAACTGCTCCGCTACGGCGTTGAGCGCACGCGTTGATCGCGGCGTAGAGATGCCATACCCGCGCTTGCGCAGGTCCTTGGCCAGTATATCGCGGCCGGCAGCAGCGTCATCGTCTTTGGTCGCGGCGGCGAAGTAACGGCGAATCTTTGATTTGGCCGAAGGTGTCTTGACGATCTTAAGCCAATCGCGCGACGGCTTAGAGCTCTTGTTAGTCAGAATCTCGACACGGTCACCCGTCTTGATTTCGTGCGTGAGCGGCGCCACCGCACCGTTGATCTTGGCGCCGACGCAGTGGTTACCGACCTCGGTATGAACGGCGTAGGCAAAGTCGAGCGGTGTAGAGCCGGCACGAAGCGCCATGACCTCGCCTTTGGGCGTAAAGACAAAAATTTCCTGGTCGAACAAGTCGACCTTCAGTGAGTGCAGGTATTCCTTGGCATCGGTGATCTCGTCAGACGCCGCCCAGTCGAGTGAGTGCTTAAGCCAGTTGATCTGGTCGTCCAGACGCTGCGCATCGTTGGTCTTAGAGGCAGACGATCCGCCCGACTTCTTGTACAGCCAGTGGGCGGCGATGCCGTACTCGGCCTGCTCATGCATCTCGTAGGTTCGAATCTGAATCTCAAGCGGGCGGGCCGTGGGGCCGATAACCGTCGTATGGAGTGACTGGTAGTTATTGACCTTGGGCATGGCGATATAGTCTTTAAAGCGACCGGGCATGGGATGCCACAAGGTATGCACGGCACCAAGCGTGGAATAGCAATCGCGCACCGAATGAGTGATGACGCGCAGCGCCACCAGGTCGTAAATCTCGGAGAACTCCTTGCCCTTGCGCTTCATCTTTTGATAGATGGACCAATAGTGCTTGGAACGACCGTTGATCTGAAAGCCCTCAAGACCAATGCGATTGAGCTCATCGGTGAGCGTCTTGATGGTCTCGGCAAGATAGCGCTCGCGAACCTCGCGCGATTCGGCTACCATGCGCGCGATGCGCTGGTAGGCATCGGGCTCCAAGTAGAAGAAGGACAGGTCCTCGAGCTCCCACTTGATTGAGCTCATGCCCAGGCGGTCGGCCAGAGGCGCGTATACGTCCATGGTCTCGCGCGCCTTAAACAGACGGCGGTCCTCGCGCAGGGCGGCAAGCGTGCGCATGTTATGCAGGCGGTCGGCGAGCTTGACGATGATGACGCGAATGTCCTTGGACATGGCGAGGAACATCTTGCGCAGCGTGAGGGCCTGCTTCTCGTCCATGCTGTCGACTTCGATGTTGGTGAGCTTGGTCACGCCATCGACGAGCTCGGCCACCGTATCACCAAACAGACCCGAAACATCGGTAAGCGAGGTCTCGGTATCCTCGACGGTATCGTGCAGCAGCGCGGCGCACACCACATCGCAGTCCATCTTAAGATCGGCCAAAATGATGGCAACCTCGACGGGATGGTTAATGTACATCTCGCCCGAGCGCCGCTTTTGGTTGCAGTGCTTCTCGGCAGCAAAGCAGTAGGCCTGCTCCACCTTGGAGAAGTCATCCTCATTCATATATTTGAGGCACAGGCGCTCCAGCTTGTCGTAGCTGTCCGCCATAATCTCGGGCGGCAGCTCATCAGCATGCTTATAGTGCTCCATCTCCGAGAACGGCTGGAGGGTGGAATCATGGGCGGTACGGGCTGCGGCATCCATCGAGGTCCCCTTCCCCTAGGCCCGCGGTACGATCGGGCGGTTAACTTTGGCTAGCATATCAGAAGCGCACGAATCGAGCGCCCAGCTCCGGAAAGCCGAGAACTCCATGCGCGAGCGCAAGCCCTCCAAATAGCGAATTGACCTGCTTAATTGCACGCGACCGGGATTTTCGGCCATCGCGATGCGACGCGTATCGTCAAACCCCGAAACGCGACAGAAACCAAGCTCTTCGAAGATTCCCAGGCCGCTTTCCACCGAGCGCTCGTCGACCGGCGTGCGAGCATCGATGGCAAGACACATCTGAGCGATGTCGATATCGCTCGCGCAGAATGAATCGTCCCCCGTCTTGCCGCGGTTGGAGCGCCACATGGTCTGCAGCGCTCGATAGAGCGTGACAAGCTCATCGCGCTCGGGCGCGTAACAATCGAGCAGGCGCTCGTTAATTCGGGCGTCGCGCGACGAATAGAGCAGGTGAATCACGGCGGGCTGGCCATCGCGGCCGGCACGGCCACTCATCTGGTTAAACTCAATCGCACCAAACGGCATGTGGTAGAGCACGACATGGCGGATATCGGGCAGGTTGACGCCCTCACCAAAAGCCGAGGTTGAAACGATGCAGCTGAGACTTCCGTCTCTAAAGGCTTCTTCAACACGGCGGCGATCGGAGCGCGCAAGCCCGGCGTTATAGAACGCGATATGGGTCGCACAGTCAGGCACGCGTTTGCGCAACGTCTTGGCAAGCGCCACGGACTGGTCGCGCGAGTTCACGTAAATGACGGTCTTCTCCCCCGTCGCCACGATCGACACCAGGCGATTTTCGCGGCTCGCAAGGTCACGGTCGTCCTCGAGCTGCAGGTTCTCGCGAACGGTCTCGTCGACCACCGTCCTGGTAATCGGTAATACACGAGCAAGCTCCGCCACAACCGGAGCCGTCGCGGTAGCCGTTGCCGCCATGACAACGGGGTCGCCCAGGGCCTTGAGGATATCGGGCATGTCGAGATAGGCGCTGCGGTCGCCGCCCTTGGCAAGACCGGCATGATGCGCCTCATCGATAACGACAAAACCGATGCGCCCCGAACGCGCAAAGCGATCGCGGTGAATGGACAGAAACTCGGGCGTCGTGAGCACGATGCCGGTGCGGCCCGAAGCCAAGCCGGCAAACACGTCATCGCGCGCCGCTTCCACGGTCTCGCCGGTCAGCACGCCTACGCCAATGCCGAGCGCGGCCATCGTCGAGGAAAGGTGATAGGCCTGGTCGGCAACGAGCGCGCGCAGCGGATAGACAAAGATACTCGCACGCCCGCGAAGAACCGCCTCGCGCGCGGCATGCACATGGAAGATAAGAGACTTGCCGCGCCCCGTTCCCATAACGGCCAGAACACTTTGGTGATCGGCCAGGGCATCGAGCGCCTCGACCTGCGCGCGGTGCGGCTGGTTCGATCCGATAAAGCTGTGAATGAGCGAGCGCGTGAGCTCGGTATAGGAAAGCTGGGCAAGCGTCTCGCGTTTACGCGACTCCAGGCGCAGTCCAGAATCCGCCGGTTGTACGCCGCGGCGAAGCTCACATGCCGGGTCGTCAACGCTGGGTGCCGTGGTATCGCGGACCAAGACATCTTTGATCATGAGCTTGGGCTTCACACGTCCCTGCCAATGCTCGGCAACGGCCTCGAATACCAAGTCGACGGCGCTGTCGCAATTGATAAGCCTATCGATCTGCGGTACGCGGAACATAATGGCAGGCACACTCGCGGCTCCATCCGTCGCCACGAAGCGCATATGCTCGCCGGTCTTACCCACCACGGCACGATCACACATCGTCACGCCCTCGGCAGCCAGCAGCGGCACCTTATTACCCTGGCCAAACGGCTCAAGGCGGGAAATCTGCTCGATGGTCTCGATATTCAATTCGGAAAGGTCGACCGTGGCGGCAACCTCATCGGTGTCCTCAAAGTCCTCGGCGGGAAGCTCGGACAGCACAGCGGAAAGGCGACGACGGAACTCGTCGAGCTTGGACGCCTCGATGGTCACGCCCACCGCACCGGCATGCCCGCCGCGGCGAATCAGCAGGTCGGAACAGCGCTCGACGGCTTCGAACAGGTTGACCTTGCCCACCGAGCGGCCCGAGCCACGTGCTATACCGTCCTCGATAGAGAAGAGCAACGCCGGCACGTGATATCGGTTGGTAAGGCGGCTCGCCACGATGCCTTTAACGCCCTCGTGCCAGCCCTCGCCACCCACGACGATTGCGCGACCGCCATCATAGGTCTCCTCGACCTTTGCCATGGCATCACGCGTGAGCTCCGCCTCAATCTCGCGACGCTGACGGTTGATCTCCTCGAGCTCGGCCGCCAGTGCACTTGCCTCGATAGGATCGCGGGCAAGCAGCAGGTCGAGCGCCAGCTTGGGATCGGCCATGCGGCCGGCGGCGTTTAAGCGGGGAATGAGCGAGAACGATAGACCGTCCGCCGTAATGGTAGCCAGATCGGCCTTGGCGAGCGCTGCAAGCGCGATGTAACCGGGACGAGCCGTCACGCGCATCTGCTGGATGCCCTCGGCGACCAGTGCGCGATTCTCGGGCGTGAGCGGCATCATGTCGGACACGGTGCCCAGTGCCGCGACCTCAATCAGCGAACGCCAATACGACGGCTTGCCCAGACGCTCGCCCAAAACCTGCACCAGCTTGAGCGCCACACCGGCACCGGCAAGTTCACGCGAGGGGCCCTTATCCTCGAGTTTAGGGTCGGTCAGGGGCACGCCCTGCGGCACCTGATCGGAGGGCTCGTGATGGTCCGTGACCACCAAATCGATCCCCAGGCTCTCCAGATAGGAAACCTCTTCTTTGGCGGCAATGCCGTTATCGACGGTCACGATCAGCTGGGGACGAGCGAGCTCGTTAACGCGGTCGAGCGCCGCGCGCGAAAGACCGTAGCCCTCGTCAAAGCGATGTGGAATAAACGGCGTAACATCGGCGCCAAACGTGCGCAGTGCCTCGGTCAACAGACAGGTCGATGTAATACCGTCGACGTCGAAATCACCAAAGACGGCGATGCGTTCGCGGTTGCGAATAGCACGCTCGACGCGGTCGGCAACGACCGACATGCCCGGGATAATGAGTGGATCGGCCCAATCACGGTCGAGCGAAGGCGTCAAAAATAGCTGGCCTTCCTCGATGGATGTAATGCCGTGCGCAACCATAATGCGCGCCACCAGCCCGGGTATGCCCAGACCAGCCGAAAGCTCCTTTTCGAGCTCGGGATTTTGCTGAGCGACCGCCCAGCGATGCGTCGTCTTAAGCGATGACATAGGCGCCCACCCCCGATAGGGGCAGGTCGCCGCAATACCTCTCACGGTTCATAGCGATGAGTCCTCTGTGTATGCCCGCTTCGGCAGGCAGATCTGTTGAACGGATTTATTATACCGTGCAGCGTGGACGCACAACGTCCAGCACGCCGTGGTTTCGATAAACGAGGGCGGTAATACCCTCGAAATAATCGAGCGTTTCAGCCACACGGACGCGTGCGAGCGTCTAGCATATCCATTCAAAACGGATTCACGAGCAAAGGGAGTCGCAAGCGCATATGAAGCAATGGGTTGGACTGGGCAAATTTCTCGCGGGATACATGCAGGTCATCGTTCCGATTTGCGTGGCGCTCGGTGTGCTCTTTCCCCAGCAGATTGGCGTACTCAAGCCTATCGTTCCCGCCCTGTTTGCCTTTATGACGTTTCAGGGTGCGCTCAGCAACACCTTCCACCAGGTAACCGAGGTGTTCCGCCGTCCGCTGCACCTGGTCTTGGCGTTGCTCGTCTCGGCGGTGCTTATCCCTATCGCAGCCTATGCCATGGGATCGTTATTCTTTGGCTCCAATCCCAACCTTGTCTGCGGTATCGTGCTCGAGTACAGCGTACCTGTGGCAGTCACTGCCTTTATGTGGATTAGCATGTTCGGCGGCAACGGCCCGCTCGCGCTCACCATCATCCTGACGTCCTCGGTCATCTCACCTGTGACGATTCCTCTTACGCTCAAGCTCTTGCTGGGCGCCACCGTCTCGATCGATGTGCCGAGCATGATGCAGGACATGGCCTTTATGATCGCCATCCCCGCCGTGCTCGGCATCGTGATCAATGAACTCACGCGCGGCTGGGGTCATGAGAAACTCTCCCCCGCGCTCTCGCCCGCCTGCAAGTTCATGATGATGGGGGTCATCGCGTCCAACTCCACCGCCATGAGCGAGTACGTGCTGCACATGAACGCGGTGCGCCTGGAAGTCGCCCTCTTTATCCTTTCGTTCGCCATCAGTGGCTTTATCATCGGCATCCTGGTCGCACGTGCCCTGCATCTGCCGTATAGCGAGACGACCACCATGTGCTTTACCTGCGGCATGCGTAACATCTCTTCGGGCGCCGTCATCGCCACACAGTACTTTCCCGGCGAGGTCGTATTCCCCGTCATGTGCGGTACGCTGTTTCAACAGGTGCTGGCCTCGATTATCGGACATCTCTTTGAGCGCCTGACCGGCGAGGAGCGCGCCAAACAGCGCAAGCGGGTCAAGGCCGGCCGCGACGCGATGGCAAGCTAGGCAGCACGCTTTTCGCAGGCACTCGCCTTGCTACGCGAGCGTTTCCAGATGCGCGCGTAGGCGCTCGGCATCGACATCGAGCGTTGTCTCGGCATTGACCTGGGCCAAACGATAGCCCACAAAGTAGGGCGAAACCACCCAACGTGGCAGCGCCTTGGCAATGGTCCGGCCGTCCATGTGGTAGAAGAACAAGTTGTACGACTCCGCACGACCGCCGTGGTGCTCGTGCAGGATATAGCACAGAGCTACCTGGATCGCATCGGCAAACAGGCCCGCTTCGGCTTGGTCGCGGGCGTCGTCGCTGGCGGCGATTCCCTGTGGAGCCGAGACGTTGACCTCAAAGAATCCCATGATCGGCTCGGTTGAGATGTTGACCGCGACCCTCCCGTGTCACCAAACATCGATGCCTTCAAAGTTGGCTGAGGTCAGCGCCGCATAGCCGTCCTCCTGTTCCAAGCCCACAATCTGCATGTGTGGATGGACGAGGCTGCCGCCCGAAAGCGGGCCTTTGTTCTTGTACATGAGCACACTGCGGTACTGTTGGGAATCGATCATCTGCTGCCAGCAGCCCAGGGCAAACCGCATCACATGATGCAGCTCATCCGGTTCATAGGTCACCAGGTCGGCGTCGTGATTGGCCGACTCGATCAATACGGTCTGACGGGTGGCCCGCAAGGTCTTGAACTTATTCTCGAGCCAGATGCAGTCACCATCGCGCTGGATGATGTTGGCGAGCCCCTCCGTGTCGCAAAAAGGGCACGCGGTGCCAAGGCGACGATTATCGTCGGGCTTGCCGCTCGCCTGCTGAACGTCAAATACCAGCGCCACGGGTTATACCTCCAGCGGCACGATCTTGGTGCCATGGAGCTCGGAGACGCCTAGCGCCGCCGCGACCGCGTCGCGATTTGCCGTAGTAATGCCGCCGCCGGGAAGGATGGTCAAACGATCGCCCGCATACTCGATTAAACGAGCCAGGTGATCGAAATTATCCTCGATCGACGTGCCGGCAGCGCCGCCATGCGTGAGGATGCGCGTAACGCCGCAGTCGGCAAGCGTATCAATCGCATCGAGCTGAGCCTCGGGCGAGAGCTGGTCAAATGCCATGTGGAAGGTGATGTCGATGGGCTCACGCTTGCACTCCTCGGTCGCGCAGCCCGCAGCCATCACGAGAGCGCCCAGCGTAAGATCGTCGAGCGCCCAGCCGCTGGCACAGGGCTTGCAGCAGCCAAAGACCAGGCCGTCAACGCCGGCGCTCACAGCAAGGCCCAAGTCCATCTCCATCATGCGCAGCTCGTCCTGGTCGTAGTGAAAGTCGCCGCCACGCGGGCGAATCATGCACATCACCCGTGCATCGTGCTCGTGGACATAGTTGGTCGTAGCGCTGATAACGCCGGCCGAAGGCGTGGTGCCACCAACGGCAAGGTTGTCGCACAGCTCGATACGCCTTGCACCGGCATCGATAGCCGCCGGCACCCGCTCAAAGTTCTCGGCACAAAACTCGTACACCATAGATAGACCCCCAGATGACATTTCTATTTCCACACGGCATTGTCGCACTTTAAAAACCAACCCGCATGACAGAGCAAAATGATTTGGTGGGGACGAAGGAAAACGTCCCCAACGACTACCTCCAACGCCGCAGGCAGAGGACGGACAGCGAGCGGGCACCAGAGCGAACAGATTGGCATGAAAAGAGGGCGGCATAGACCTTCTGGTCATGCCGCCCTCTTTGAATGACAAGCTGTCGCTCTGGTGCCCGCGCAGCGTCGACTGGTCCGCCGTTCGGTAGAACGGCGGAACCGCCTAACCGCCCAAGTAAGCTTTGCGGACGTTGTCGTCGTGCAGCAGCTCTTGACCAGTGCCGGTCATGGTGATCTTGCCGGTCTCGAGCACGTAACCGCGTGTGGCGATGGAAAGCGCCATCTGCGCGTTTTGCTCGACCAGAAGCACCGTGGTACCGGCCTTGTGCAAGTCCTCGACAATCTGGAAGATCTGTTCGATCAGAATCGGTGCCAGACCCATGGAAGGCTCGTCGAGCATGAGCAGTTTGGGGTTACTCATAAGGGCGCGCCCCATAACGAGCATCTGCTGCTCGCCGCCTGAAAGGGTGCCGGCGACCTGGCGACGACGTTCCTTCAGGCGCGGGAACTGCTCGTAGACGCGCTCCAGGCCCGGAGCCACCGTGGACTTGGGCTGCGTATAGGCACCCATCTCCAGGTTCTCCTCGACCGTCATCTGCAAAAAGGCGCGACGACCCTCGGGAACCTGAGCCAGGCCCTTACCAACCAGCTTATCAGCGGGCGTATGAGTAATGTCCTCGCCCATAAACTTGATGGAACCGGTCTTGGAACGCAGCAGGCCCGAGACGGTCTTGAGCGTTGTGGACTTGCCGGCACCGTTGGCACCAATCAAGGCCACGATCTCGCCCTCGTTAACGTTAAAGGAGATGTCCTTAATGGCGTGGATGGCGCCGTACCAGACGTTGATGTTGTAGACGGAAAGCATCAGCTCTGCCATTTAGTTCTCCCCCTTATCCTGCTTGCCCAGATATGCCTCAATAACAGCGTCGTTGTTCTGGATTTCCTCTGCCGTGCCCTTGGCGATGACCTTACCAAAGTTGAGCACGCAGATGCCCTCGCAGATGTTCATAACGAGCGACATATCATGCTCGATAAGCATGATGGCAATGCCGAAGGTGTCGCGAATCTTAACGATGTTCTCCATGAGTTCCGCGGTCTCGGACGGATTCATGCCGGCGGCAGGCTCGTCGAGCAGCAGCAGCTTGGGGTTGGTGGCAAGCGCGCGGACGATCTCCAGACGACGCTGAGCGCCGTAAGGCAGCGATCCGGCCTGTTCATTTGCCAGGTGCTCCATGTCAAAAATGGACAGCAGCTCCATGGCACGCTCGTGGGCGGCCTTCTCGTGCTTCCAATACGTCGGCAGGCGCAGCACGCCCTCAAAGCCGGAGTAGCGCTCCTGGTTGTGCAGGCCGACCTTAACGTTGTCCTCCACCGTCATGGTGTTGAACAGGCGAATGTTCTGGAAGGTACGGGCGATGCCCATACGGTTGACCTGATAGACCGACTTGCCAGAGGTGTCCTCGCCGTCGAGCAGGATGGTGCCGTGCGTGGGCTGATACACCTTGGTGAGCAGGTTGAAGACCGTGGTCTTACCGGCACCGTTGGGGCCGATGAGACCGGCGATCTCGGTCTTGCCGATAGTCAGGCTAAAGTCGTCGACTGCCTTAAGGCCACCGAACTCAATGCCCAGGTGGATGCACTCGAGTGCCGGGCGCTCGCCCAGGTCGCGGTCGGGAACGATGGCGCCAGAAGGATACGGGACCATCTTGCCCTTGTTGAACTCAAACTTACTGGGCATCGGCTGCCACCTCCTTCTTGGAAGCAAAGCGGTCCTTGACGCGACCGAAGAACGCCTTGAGCTGCGGGTTGTTGGTAAAGATCATGACCAGGATCAGCACGATGGCGTAGATGAGCATGCGGTAGTCCGAGAACTGACGGAGCAGCTCGGGGAGCACCGTGAGCAACGCCGCCGCGATGACGGAGCCGCGCATATTGCCCAGACCGCCCAGGACCACGAACACCAGGATGAGGATGGACGTGTTGAAGTCGAACTTGGTGGCGGAGAGCTGCGAGAAGTTACCGCCGAAGAGAGCTCCGGCAGCACCGGCGAGGGCAGCGGAAACCACGAAGGCAATCATGCGGTACTCGGTGACGGAGATGCCTACGGACTCGGCTGCAATCTTGTTATCGCGCACGGCCATAATGGCACGGCCGGTACGGCTGCGAACCAGGTTGAGCACGATCACGAGTGCGACCATGACCAGGATGGCACCGGCGAGGAAGGTCGAATAGGTCGACACGCCCGATGCGCCCTGCGCGCCCTTGATGATGGCGGTGCCGTCCTCGAGCAGATGCAGGTCGTCGATCGTAGAGTTGCCCGTGATGTTAAAGATCACGTGCAGGCCGCGGGAGTCGACGCCCACAATAAGGCAGGTGACGATCTCTTTGATGATCTCGCCAAAAGCCAGGGTCACGATGGCCAGATAGTCGCCGCTCAGGCGCAGGACCGGGATACCGATCAAGAAGCCCAGGATGGCGGCAGCGATGGCGCCGACCACGATGCTGATGATAAGGCGCACAGGATCGGAGGGAACGGCGCTCTCGAGGGCGACCGCGGTGACGATGCCCGTGTAGGCACCGACACTCATAAAGCCCGCATGACCCAGCGACAGGTCGCCCGCGATGCCGACGACGAGGTTGAGGGAAATGGCCATGACGATATAGGCCGTGATGGGAACCAGCTGACCGGCGATCATGCGCGGAATCATGTGGTTCGACTGCATAAAGAACACGATGGCGAAGGCCACGATGCACATGGCGTACGTAACAAAGTCGTGACGCGTCTGCTTGTCTTTAAGAAACTTCATAACGCTCACCTACACCTTCTCGGGGACGTACTTGCCCAAGAGGCCGGCAGGCTTGACGAGCAGGACGATGATCAGAACACCAAAGACGATGGAGTTGGCAAGGCTCGTGGAAATGTAAGCCTGTGCCATCGCCTCGATGATGCCGATGAGAATGCCACCGACAAAGGCGCCGGGGATGGAGCCGATGCCACCGAAGACGGCGGCGTCGAAGGCTTTGATGCCAGGCATGGCACCCGTCGTGGGCTGCAGCACCGGCGAGTAGGAGCACAGGAGCACACCGGCGATGGCGGCAAGGGCAGAGCCGATGGCGAACGTCATCGAGATGGTACGGTTGACGTTGATGCCCATGAGCTGAGCGGCGGCCTTGTCCTCGGACACGGCGCGCATGGCTTTGCCCATCTTGGTCTTACCTGTAAAGAACATCAGGCCGGCCATGATAACCAGGCAGGCGACGATGGTGACGAGCGAGACGGCGCTTACGTTGAACTTGGCCAAGAACTCCGGCACCTGGAAGGTGACGAGCGAAGTAAAGTTCTTGGGCGTGGCGCCCCACAGAAGCTGCGCGGCGTTCTGCAGGAAGTAGGACACGCCGATAGCCGTGATCAGAACGGCCAGCGGGCCTGCTTGGCGCAGCGGCTTATAGGCCAGACCCTCAATGAGAACACCGAGAACCGTGCAGACCACACAAGAGAGAACTACAGATGCCCAGCCCGGGAGGCCGAGATACGACGTGGCACAGAACGAGACATAGGCACCGACCATGATGACGTCGCCGTGAGCGAAGTTGAGCATCTTGGCGATACCGTAGACCATGGTGTAGCCCAACGCGATGATGGCGTAGACGCTGCCCATGGACAGGCCGTTGACCAGGTATTGGATAAAGACCGTCATGTTCCACATCCCCCTTTCGAATAGGTTTCCAGTTGATGCATGAAACAGGGACGTTACATCGTCCCTAGATACCAAGCAAGCAGGGAAGGCCAAAACCTCCCCTGCTTGGGATCAAAACCGCTCTATGTAAGGCGGCCAATTAGGCCTGTACGTACTTGCCGTCGGTGATGACGTAAGCCGTGGGCTCCTTCTGGACCTGGCCCTTATCGTTCCAGGTGAGCTTGCCGGTCAGACCGTCAACGGTAATCTTGAGCATAGCCTTGGACAGCTTCTCGGCGGCCTCGGTCGGATCGGCGTCGACGCCAAGACCGGCCTCCTTGAGGGCCTCGGCCACCGCGTGCACGCCATCGTAGGCATCGGCGGCAAACTGGTCGGGGGTATCGCCGTACTTATCCTTGTAAGCGTTGACGAAGTCGGCGTTCTTCTCGTCGTCGGCGGAGAACGGGGTCATGAGCAGCAGACCCTCGGCAAGAGAGGTATCGAAGCCCTCAACGCCCAGGATGCCGTCCATGCCGTCGCAGCCCATCATCTTGACGTCGTAGCCCATGTCCTTGGCGTTCTTGAGCAGGACGGACGCCGGCGTGTAGTAGATCGGCGCAAAGATCATGGTGGCGCCGGCCTGCTTGGCCTTGGTCAGCTGGTTCGTAAAGCTCGTGGCGGAGTCGTCCTTAAAGGTCTCCTCGTCAACAATCTCGAGCTTGGACTCAGCGGCCTGGGCCTTAAAGGAATCTGCGATGCCCGAAGAATATGCGTCGCCGGAGTTATAGAACAGCACGAACTTCTCGTCCGCATACTTCTGCGCCAGGAACTTGGCAGCGTTGACACCCTGGTTGGGGTCGGTGAAGCAAACCTGGAAGACACAATCCTTGCCGTCGGTGACGTCCTCGGAGGACGCGGACGGGGTGATCATGAACGTCTTGGGGTCGTTACCACACTCGGCGGCAACGGCAACCGACGCACCCGTGGTGGTCGGGCCGACGAGGGCCTGCATGCCCCAGTCGAGCAGGGTGTTAAAGGCGTTGACGGCCTTCTCGCCATCGGCCTGGTCATCCTCGGCCTTGCTAGCAAGCGGCAGCTCCTTGGTCGAGAAATCCTTGCAGCCAAGCTCGACACCCTGGGTAACGGACTTGCCGTAGGACGCGTTGGCGCCGGTCAGCGGGCCGATGGTGCCGATCTTAAACGAAGCGTCGCCCGACGCGGAACCGCTGTCGCCGCCGTTGGAGGAGCAGCCAGCTAGAATGGACATCGCCCCCAGACCTGCTGCGCTCGCGATAACGCTCCTGCGATTCATAACAGGGTTCAATGACTTACCGGTGAGGCTCGACATGCGGCTCTCCTCTCAAATCTCGTCGGGTTTCGGTTACCCGACAGGCCATCCTTCGCCGTGTTCGGCGTTCGCAAAATAGTAGACGCTTTAGTTGAGAAAAGTGACGATTATTTCAACTTTTCTTTTGTTTTGTCCATTTATCCATAATTATGCGTATTTCTATCGATTTATGCAGTTTAGCCACTTTATTGTGTGAAAGTAATATTTCCATTCTGTTACAAGCGCCCCTGCCCTGATTAAAACACCCTCACCGGTCGCGTTTTGTACGCACCTAGGCGGCGATGTACTTGCCGTCCTGAATCACATAGGCCGTAGCGGGCTTTTCAACCTGGCCCTTGTCGTTCCACGTCAACTCGCCCGTCAGGCCCTCGATCTTGATCTTGCGCATGGCCTTGGCAAGGTCGCCGGCAATGTCGGCGCCGTCGGCCGTAATGTCAATGTCTGCCTTATCGATGGCCTCGACAATCGCGTGGACGCAGTCATAGGCATCGGCGGCAAACTGGTTGGGCGTCTCGTCGTAGGCATCCTTATAGGCCTTGACGAAGTCGGCATTCTTCTCATCGTCAGCCGAAAACGGGGTCATGAGCAGTACGCCCTCGGCAAGAGAGGTATCGAAGCCTTCCACAGAGAGCAGGCCGTCCATGCCGTCGGTACCCATGAGGGTCATGTCGTAGCCCATGTCCTTGGCGTTCTTGAGCAAAACGGACGCCGGCGTGTAGTAGATCGGCGCAAAGATGAGCGTGGCGCCGGACTCCTTGGCCTTGGTGAGCTGGTTGGTAAAGCTCGTGGAAGAGTCGTCCTTAAAGGTCTCGGTATCGACGATGTCGAGCTTGGACGCCTTGGCCTGCTCGGCAAAAGCGTCGGCAACGCCCGAGCTATACGTATCGCCGGAGTTGTAGAACAGGGCGATCTTGGCATCCGCGTACTTCTCGGCCAAGAACTTTGCGGCGCTGGCGCCCATGGTGGGATCGGTGAAGCAAACCTGGAAAACCGTGGTCTTGTCCTTGGTGACGTCGAGCGACGAGGCCGAGGGCGTGACCATGAGCATATCGTCGGCGATCTCGCCCGAGACGGCGACGGCAGCACCGGTCGTGACGGGGCCGACGAGCGCCTGCATGCCCCAGTCGCACAGGGTATTGAAGGCGTTGATGGCCTTCTCGCCGTCAGCGACGTCGTCCTCGGACTTAAGCGAGAGTTTGAGGTCCTTGGTCGAAAAATCCTTGGCGGCGAGCTTGGCACCCTTCTCGGCCGAAACGCCATAGGTTGCCGCGGCGCCGGTCAGAGGGCCGATGACACCAATCTTGAAGGTCTTGCCGTCATCGGCGGAGCCGCCGTCCGAGCCACCCGACGAGCAACCAGCGAGTGCCGCGGTGCTACCGAACGCCGCGGCACCAGCCAAGAAACTCCTGCGGTTAAGTACGTTATTGATGCTAAACATGGTATCCCCCTTTTCGCTGGCCGCGGTGCGGCCGTCTTGCGGTACAGGGCAAACCTTATGGTGCAAACGTTGACAGTTTGTTACGGAGTTCCGTTTGTAGCGAGCATGTTTCCAATGTTTCCGCAGCGTTTCGGGGGTGCCGTTTTGTGCGACTCCTGTTGCCTGGCGAGCACGCGCTCTCGGTTCACGCTAGAATGCACTCAACCTTTAAGCGGTTAATCCATCCATAAGATGCACCAAGGAGCTATCTATGAGCGAACCCCTGCGCACCGTGAACGTCGGTCTGATCGGTCTGGGAACCGTCGGCGGCGGCGTGGCCCGTCTGATCAAGAGCCACCACGATGAGTACCTGGCAGCCTACGGCATCGACCTTAAGCTGACCCGCGCCTGCGCGCTTGCCTGGGAGCAGGCCGAAGCAGCCGGTATTGAGCGCGAGGCCTTTACGAGTGACTGGCATGACGTCGTCGCCGACCCCGCCGTCGACATCGTCGTCGAGCTGATCGGCGGCGAGCATCCCGCAACCGAGATCTTCACCACTGCCTTCGAGAACGGCAAGCACGTCGTCTCTGCCAACAAGGCCCTGCTGGGCCGCCATGTCGAGACGCTCGCCGAGAAGGCGCGCGCGTGCGGCGTGCAGATTAAGTGCGAGGCCAGCTGCGGCGGCGGCATCCCCATCGTGAGCACGCTCGAGCACGACCTGGTGGGCAACAAGATCCTGACCATCGCCGGTATTCTCAACGGTACCACCAACTATATCCTGTCGCGCATGGATGCCGAAGGCGCCGATTACGCCGATGTGCTCGCCGACGCACAGGCCAAGGGCTATGCCGAGGCCGACCCGTCCGCCGACGTCGACGGCTTCGATGCCGCCAGCAAGACGGCGATCCTCGCTTCCATCGGTTTTGGCACCCGCGTTACCACCGACGATGTGTACCAGCAGGGTATCCGCACCATCGGCGCCGAGGACATCGCCCAGGCCCGCGAGCTCGGCTACACCATCAAGCTGCTCGGCATCGCCCGCAACACCGACGCCGGCGTCGACGTCCGCGTGCATCCCACGCTGATCCCCGCCGACCACATGCTCGCCAAGGTCAACGGTGCCATGAACGCCGTCTACGTAGTAGGCGACGCCGTGGGCGAAACCATGTTCTACGGTGCCGGCGCAGGCTCCTTCCCCACCGCGAGCGCCGTCGTGGGCGATATCCTGTCGCTCTCCGAGCAGATCAGCCGCGGCGTGGCTCCGCTGCCCGAGATTGAGCCCTATGGTCACAACCTCGCCTTTAAGCCTATGGACGAGCTCCAGACCAAGTACTATGTGCGCCTGAAGGTCGCCGACCGCGTGGGCGCCCTGTCCGAGACGGTCGACATCTTTGCCAAGCACAACATCTCGATCTCGCTCATCAACCAGGTCGAGGACGGCAAGCCGGGCGTCAGCGATGCCTGCTCGGTCATCTTCCTGACGCACCGCGCGCTCGAGAAGGACGTCCAGGCTGCCGCCGCCGAGCTTGCCAGCGTCGACTGCGTGGCCGAGGTCGCCAACGTCCTGCGCATCGAGGACGTTGAGGCCTGGACCGAAGGCGTCATGGCCAACTAGTCCACTACTTCGAACCTCAACGAAGCTCAACGCAAAAGGCGCGCTGCCTGCATCAACCACAGGCAGCGCGCCTTCTTCTGTTTGCAGGGGAAGCTGCGTCCCGGTATTTCAGCTCAGAACGGGGCGAAGCTTCCCTCAGGGCCTTTTTCGGAAACTATGTCCCATTCTGGGCGCGGATTCTGGGACACGCTTTCCGCAACGGGCCTCTCGCGGAAAGCACGTCCCACTCTGGACGCCAATTCCGGGATGCATTTTCCGCGGCGGCGTTGGCTACCTGCCGTCGTCGTCCTCGGCTTCTTCTCTTGCATAGAGCTCCAGCATGCGGCGGCGGTATTCGCGCACGGCGAGCTTGGCGCGCTCCAGACGGCGGCGCTCGCGTGGGGTCAGCTCGGACGGGTCGACCTCGTCTCCATAGGTCTTATCGGCAAGTAGGTGCGCCGCGTCCACGATGCGGGCATCGATGTGGCCGCTCGCCGCCTCGGCGGAAAGACGCTCGGCAATCGCATCGAGCGTAGGCAGGCCCTCGAATACGCGACCATGGCCATGCGAAGTCAGCAGCTCATGCTCGCGCGCGAGCAAGCTCGCTAAGTCGTGGTGGGCGCGCAGGATGTCGAGCGCATCGGATGGATGCTCGGCAACTTCTGCCACGGCGGCGACCGGCGCGGCATCCACCACGCGGTAGAAGAGCTGCGCGAGCAATGGCATCAAGAACACCGTGATGGCGCCGGCGGCAACCATAACCGACGCGATGTCTTGCGACAGCGCGCCCGCGTTGACGGCAACGCTCGTCACGGCAACGATGATCGGCAGCGCCGTGGTGCAGTACAGGGCCACGGTAATGCGACCATACGCCGACACATCGCGCGTCGCAGGGCAAATGCTCATAGAAATAAGAATGGGCACGGCACGAATAATCAGCAACGCCACGATAAAGCCCACGAGCAGACCCGGGCGCGACGCCACGGCCGTCAGGTCGATCTTTGCGCCCGATACGGTAAAGAACACCGGAATCAAAAAGCCGTAGGCCAGGCCGTCGAGCTTGGTCTCGAGCGTATGGTTGCCCTCGGGGATGATGTAGCGCAAGACAAAGCCGGCGGCAAAAGAACCCAACACAATGTCGAGATCAAAGACGGCCGAGAAAGCCACGAGTGTGACCAGGATGAGCACCGTCAGGCGCACGAAGGTCTGCGACGTGGTATCGGCGCGTTCCTCGACAAACGCAAAGAAGCGGCTGCCGACGCGCTTGGAGCGGCTTGGGACCACGGCAAGCAACACGCAGACCACCGCAAACAGGCCAAGGATTACGAGCGTTTGGATGCCAGTGCGGGCAGACAGCAGCACCGACATGGCGAGCACAGGGCCGAGCTCACCCCAGGTGCCATACGCGAGAATCGAGTCGCCCACACGCGTGCCAGTGAGCGAGCGCTCACGCATGATGGGCACGAGCGTGCCGAGCGCCGTCGAAGTGAGGGCAAGCGTCACGGCGATACCGTCGAAATGACTGACCGAGAACCACGGGGTAAAGCGCACGGCAAGCCAGGCGATACCAAACGTGACGGCCCACGTCGCCAAGCCGTAGCGCCCCTCGACGCCCGTGATGCTCTTGGGGTCGATCTCAAAGCCGGCAAGCAGGAACAAAAAGGCCAGGCCCAGCTCGGACACAAGCGAGACCTCGGCATCTACATGGATGACGCCGAGCATATGGGGTCCCAGCACCGCGCCGAGCACGAGCAAAAAGACCGTCTCGGGAACAGGTTTTCCGGGAATCGCCGAGGCGATGAAGGGACTCGCAAAGGCCACGAGTGCGATGATGGCGAGCGAAACGAATGCCATGTGATGCCTTTCTCTTGTTTGAGCCCCACTGTAGCACCCTCGCCGTCCTCAACGCGCCGCGAGCTGTCGTATCATAGTGAGGTTTACAAACATGTGGCTCAAGGCGACCGCGAGGCTTGCCCCGTAAACCGACCGCTGCCGCATACCGTACCGTACGCCCAACCGATCAGGAAGGCAGGAACCAATGGTCTCTCGTATCTACGTGGAGAAGAAACCCGGGTTCGACGTCGAGGCTCAGCAGCTCAAGGGCGAGCTGACCGAAATTCTCGGCATCAAGGGCATCGAGGCCCTGAGGATCATCAACCGCTACGACGTCGAGGGCATCGACGAGGAGCTTTTCCGCTCCTGCGTGCCGACCGTCTTTAGCGAGCCCCAGGTCGATGTGACCTACGACGAGCTCCCCGCAAGCGGTGGCGCCGTCTTTGCCGTCGAATTCCTGCCTGGCCAGTTTGACCAGCGCGCCGACTCCGCCAGCGAGTGCGCGCAGCTCATCAGCCAGGGCGAGCGCCCCGCCGTGCGCTCCGCCAAGGTCTATATGATCTCGGGCACTCTGGACGAGGCCGCCATCGATGCCATCAAGCACTACGTGGTGAACCCCGTCGAGGCGCGCATCGCCTCGCTCGACCTGCCCGAGACGCTGTACATGGAGACCCCCGAGCCCCAGCCCGTCGAGGTGCTCGACGGTTTCCGCGAGCTCGACGAGACCGGCCTTGCCGCCTTTATTTCCGAGCGCGGCCTTGCCATGGACGAGGCAGACATCGCCTTCTGCCAGCAGTACTTCCGCGATGAGGACCGCGACCCCACCATCACCGAAATCCGTGTGATCGACACCTATTGGTCCGACCACTGCCGCCACACCACCTTCGGTACCGTCCTGGATAACGTGACGATCGACGACGCCGTGGTGCAGCAGGCCTTCGACCGCTACATGGAGATGCGCCACGAGCTCGGTCGCGACGCCAAGCCCGTCTGCCTCATGGATATGGGCACCATCGGCGCCAAGTATCTCAAGAAGACCGGCACCATGACCGATGTCGATGAGTCCGAGGAGATCAACGCCTGCACCGTCAAGGTAAAGGTCGATGTCGATGGCGAGGACCAGGACTGGCTGTTCCTCTTTAAGAACGAGACCCACAACCACCCGACCGAGATCGAGCCCTTCGGCGGTGCCGCCACCTGCGTGGGCGGCGCTATCCGCGACCCGCTCTCGGGCCGCAGCTATGTCTATCAGGCCATGCGCGTCACCGGCGCCGGCGACCCCACGGTCCCCGTCTCCGAGACGCTCGAGGGCAAGCTTCCGCAGCGCAAGCTCGTGACCACCGCCGCCGCCGGCTACTCCAGCTACGGCAACCAGATCGGCCTTGCCACCGGTCAGGTCAACGAGCTCTATCACCCCGGCTACGTGGCCAAGCGCATGGAGGTCGGCGCCGTCGTGGGCGCTACCCCGGCAAACCACGTGCGTCGCGAGTGCCCCGCCCCCACCGACAAGATCATCCTTTTGGGTGGCCGCACTGGCCGTGACGGCATCGGCGGCGCCACTGGCTCCTCCAAGACCCAGAACACCGAGTCCATCGAGACCTCGGGTGCCGAGGTCCAGAAGGGCAACGCCCCGGTCGAGCGCAAGCTGCAGCGTCTGTTCCGCCGCGGCGACGCCTGCCGCCTGATCAAGCGCTGCAACGACTTTGGCGCCGGCGGCGTCTCGGTCGCCGTGGGCGAGCTTGCCGACGGCCTGTATGTCGACCTGGACACCGTGACCAAGAAGTACGACGGCCTGGACGGCACCGAGCTCGCCATTTCCGAGTCCCAGGAGCGCATGGCCTGCGCCGTCGCCGACGGTGACGTCGAGGAGTTCATGGGCTACGCCGCCGAGGAGAACCTCGAGGCGACCGTTATCGCCGAGGTTACCGCCGAGCCGCGCATGCGCATGGCCTGGAACGGTGTCGCCATCGTCGACCTGTCCCGTGAGTTCCTCAACTCCAACGGCGCGCCCAAGCACCAGGTCGCCCACGTCTGTGCCCGCAGCGTGTGGCAGCCCAGCTGGGCCGGCGCCACGCTTGCCGAGCGCATGACCTCGCTTGTCACTGACCTCAACGTCGCCTCCAACAAGGGCCTTTCCGAGCGCTTCGACTCCACCATCGGTGCCGCGACCGTGCTCATGCCCTTTGGCGGCAAGACGCAGCTCACTCCGAGCTCTGCCATGGTCGCCAAGTTCCCCGTGGACGGCGAGACCACCACGGCAAGCGCCATGGCATGGGGCTTCAACCCCTACCTGATGGAGGCCGACCAGTTTGCCGGCGCCTACCTATCCGTGGTCGAGTCCATCGCCAAGCTCGTGGCCGCCGGCTTTGAGCACAAGCGCGCCTACCTCTCCTTCCAGGAGTACTTCGAGCGCCTGCGTACCGAGGCCGAGCGTTGGGGCAAGCCCATGGCAGCCGTCCTGGGCGCCCTTATGGCCCAGGTCGACCTGGGTGCCGGCGCCATCGGCGGCAAGGACTCCATGAGCGGCTCTTTTGAGGACGAAGCCGGCGAGCTCAACGTTCCTCCGACCCTGATCAGCTTCGCCGTCGCCGTGGGCAAGGCCGCCCGCGCCGTCTCACCCGAGTTCAAGGGCCTCACGCACCGCGTCGTCCGCATCGCCCCCGCCACCTATGGCGAGGACTACCGTCCCGACGCCCAGCAGCTGCTCGCCGCGTTTGACGCCGTCGAGGCGCTCACTGCTACCGGCAACGCCCTGGCCATCTCCACGCCCGGCTACGGCTGCGGCGCCGAGAGCCTCTTTAAGATGTGCGTCGGTAACCAGATCGGTATCGAGCTTGCCGAGGATGTAGACGTGGAGAGCCTCTTCACCCCGCTCTACGGCAGCTTTATCGTCGAGCTCGCCGAGGACGCCGAGCTGCCCGAGGTCGCCGACGGCGTTGTCGTCGAGCCCCTGGGCACCACCGTCGAGGGCTATGTCATCGACACCGGCTCCGAGGTCATCGAGCTCGCCGAGCTCCAGGAGGCCTGGGAGAGCGGCATCGAGGGCGTCTTCACCTACCGCAGCGCCGGCGAGACCCCCGAGGTCGAGACCATCGACTTCCGCGCCAAGGATATCCACGTGTACGGCGGCGCCAAGATCGCCCGCCCGCGCGTGATCATCCCCGTGTTCCCCGGCAACAACTGCGAGTACGACAGCGCCCGCGCCTTCCGTGCCGCCGGTGCCGAGGCCGACACCTTCGTGATCAACAACCTCACGCCCGAGGCCGTCGCCGAGAGCACCCACGAGCTTGCCCGCCGCATCCGTGCAAGCCAGATCGTTATGATCCCCGGCGGCTTCTCGGGCGGCGACGAGCCCGACGGCTCTGCCAAGTTCATCACGGCGTTCTTCCGCGCTCCCGAGGTCACCGAGGCAGTCCGCGACCTGCTCAAGGCCCGCGATGGCCTGATGCTGGGCATCTGCAACGGCTTCCAGGCCCTGATCAAGCTCGGCCTGGTGCCCTACGGCGACATCGTCGACGCCACGCCCGATGCGCCCACGTTGACGTTCAACACCATCGGTCGCCACCAGAGCCGTCTGGTGCGCACCCGCATCTCGTCCAACTTGTCCCCGTGGCTGTCGCAGTGCAGCCTGGACGACCCCTACACCGTCGCCATCAGCCACGGCGAGGGCCGCTTTGTCGCCAATGACGAAGTGCTCGCCCAGCTGATCGCCAACGGCCAGGTCGCCACGCAGTACGTGGGCGAGGACGGCAAGCCCAGCATGGATCTCTCCGTCAACCCCAACGGCTCCGCACTCGCCATCGAGGGCATCACGAGTCCCGACGGTCGCGTCCTGGGCAAGATGGGCCATGCCGAGCGTCGCGGCGACAACCTGTACCGCAACGTGCCCGAGCATGTCCCCGGCGATAAGTTCATGCCGATCTTTGAAAGCGGCGTGGCCTACTTCGCTTAAACCTTTCCCATCGGGTACAATCCCTTCGGGTAACAACACCCGCCACCGACACATCCGGTGGCGGGTTCTTTTTTGCTTCGCGCATGCAGGAAGGACATCATGGAAAGCCACAAGCCGTATCTCGCCACCCTGCCCGGACTTATCCTGGGCTGTCTTGTTTGCTGTGCACTCTGGGGATCGGCCTTTCCCTGCATCAAGATCGGCTACGCACTCTTTGGTATCCCGGCGCACGATAGCGCCTCGCAGCTGCTCTTTGCGGGCTTGCGCTTCACGCTTGCCGGCATGCTGGTCATTGTTGGCATGAGCGTGGCCCAGCGCCGACCGCTCGTTCCGCAAACGCGCGATATCAAGCCCATCTGCATCTTGTCGCTCTTCCAGACCATCGGCCAGTACTTCTTTTTCTACCTTGGTCTCTCCCGTGCAAGCGCTATGTCGAGCTCCATCATCGAGGCCAGCGCCAACTTCTTGGCTATCCTCTTTGCCGCCCTGGCATTTCACACCGAGAAGCTCAATACGGCCAAGGTGCTTGGCTGTGCGCTGGGCTTTGCCGGCGTCGCGCTCGTCAACCTCTCGGGCGCAGATGGCACCTTTGGCTTCAGGCTCGATGGCGAGGGCTTTATCCTAGCCTCCACTGTCGCGGGTGCTCTTTCGACCTGCCTGATCGGCATCTTCTCGCGCAAGCACGACGGCGTCTTGCTTGCCGGGTGGCAGTTCTTGGTCGGCGGCCTGGTCCTCACCGCCATCGGCTTTTTGATGGGTGGCACGCTCTCCCCCACGACAATTGCCCCCGCCATCGCGCTCATCATCTACATGGCGCTTATCTCCGCGGTCGCCTACTCGCTGTGGTCGCGCCTGCTTGCCGTCAACCCCGTCAGCCGCGTCTCGGTCTTTGGGTTTATGAACCCGGTCTTTGGTGTGGTGCTGAGCGCGCTGCTGCTCGGCGAGGGCGCTGGCACGAGCCCCATTACCGTCATCGTTGCCCTGCTGTTGGTCTGCGGCGGCATAATCATCGTCAACAAACCCAAAAAAGCCTAGCGAGCTCACCTTTTTAGAGAGAGCCTTCACACACTTTAGCTTAATGGAATGCACTGGCTCTCGTTGATTTCGTACCGAGCCGCGGCGGCAGACGCTCGTCTTGCCGCACCGCGCCTGGGCGTTATGGCCGGTGGCCCCCGCAAACGCAAAAAGGGCGCACGACCATCGCAACGGTCGTGCGCCTTTTTTCTAGCGTATCTGGACGCCGGCTTTCTTTTTATCGGCCTTGACGCGGTAGAGCTCCGCATCGGCAGCGCGAAGCAAGTCTTGCCAGGTATCGACACTATCACCGACCCGTGCATAGCCGATGGACATCCGCAACAGATACGGCACCTCGGCATGCGCGAGCTCGTCGTTGATTGTCGCGCACAGATGCATGATATCCTGTTCCGCCGCTGCCTTTTGGAGCACCACGAACTCATCGCCACCATAACGCGCGATAAAGCCACCAGACGCCGAGCAGACTTCTTTGAGAGCAGCGGATATGACCTGAAGAGCATGGTCGCCCTCCACATGTCCATAACGATCGTTAATCTGCTTAAAGCCGTCAGCGTCCATCATAAGCAGATACACATCTTCGGCCTGATCCACATTTGAGAAGAGCGACAGGATATAGGTCTCAAAACGGTTGCGATTGTTGAGGCCAGTCAACGGGTCGGTCGAGACGAGCTGCTCCTGGCAGATAATGTAGAGCAGCAACATGCTAATCATTATGCCGACACAAAGGCCAGGCACCGAGTATACGATCTGAAAGGTACCGCCCACCAGGGCCGGAATGGCGAAAAATGCTAAGGTTCGATAGATAGCCTTCGTCTGCAGGCTCTCGACCCTGCGAGATTGCACAAACGCATGCAGGGACGTATGTATAACGTAACAGTAGCTGACAATGGGCTGGATCATATAGGCAAAGCCGCGACGATACACGCCCTGCGAATCGATATAGAACAAGGCGTGCGTCCAGTAACTGGTAAAAGCCAGCACGACCACCAGAGCCGTAGGCAACGTTACAAGCACCACCCTATAGCGCGAGGTCACAAGGCGAGAGCCCTGCATCGTCTCGGAATAGATAAACCAAATGAGACACGCGATGGCAAAGAGCGAAAACGAAACCGCGTTGGAAATCCAGTTGGCAGCAATACCCAACGTGCCGTCCGCACCATCCGAAAGCGTCCAGATCATATCGAATAATATGTACGCGGCAGAGGTGTAGCCAAGCATGCTAAACAATAGCTGCAGGGTGCTCGAGAACAAGGAGCGACGACTTCGCGCGGCAAGCCCGATAAGAACAATCATGCATAGCAGGAATATCTCAATCTTGAGTGCCTTAACCACTAGACGCCATCCCTTCAATATCCGAATGGTCAGAATCGCCCAATTCGAATCAGGGCAATAAACACCCCTTTACTCCGCAGGGGTAAAGGGAATCATAGCAAAGCGCCCGAACATCACTGCAAAACAGTTTCTGTTCGGGCGCTCAGACGGCGCGAATTGCACGCCGGAATCATTGATGGGTATCGATTGCTACTCGCCATCGATGTCGGTCGCGACGGCCTCTTCGATGGCCTCGACACCGGCAGGCGACAGGTCTTCCTTGCCCTGGCAGAACTTCTTATCGACCCAGCCGGTCAGAATCGGGGCCATGATTGCCGTGATGATGACGGCAGTGGCGATCTGCGCATACGCGGTGGGCGCAAGCTCGGCATAGCGCGGAGCGACCTCGGCGAGGGCGACCGGCGTGGTCATAGCCGTGCCGGCGATAGTGGAGCAGGCAACGGCCGCCTTGCCGTTACCACCGCACAGGCGCTCGAACGCAAAGGTGATGGGGCCGACGATAAAGAGCGTGACAAGGCCCAGCAAGATGCCGGAAATACCGCCGGTGATAAAGCTCGAAAGGCTCATGGACGCACCGAGCTGAAATCCGATAACAGCGATCGCGGGATTGGCGCCGGGAACCAGCAGGTTCTTGATAAACGGGAACAAGTTGCCCAGGACCATGCCGATAACAAGCGGCAGGATGGATCCGATGATGGTGCCGACGGGGATGTTGGCGAGACCCGAAACACCAAGGATGATCATCGTGACGGCGGGGCCGGCCGTAAAGAACAGGATACCGACGGCGCCCTGCTCGGACTCATCGCCGAACTCGCCCATGATGCCCGTATAGAGCGCCATGTTGCAAAACGTAATGCCGCCGATGATGGAAACCGAGCTCAGGCCTAAAAAGTTATCGTTAAAGAAGTACGCGACGCCCAGACCCAGCGCGGCTGCCACTACAAGCTTAGGAATCAGCACGACGATGCCGGTCTTGATGGCGCCCGGCGTGGACTTAAAGCTGATGCCGGCGCCCACAAACAGCAGGATCGCGGCGACGATGGTATTGGAGCCACCGCGGCAGGCAGCCGTAAAGAAGCCGCCGATCTCAAAAACCTGCGGGCAGAAGGTGTTGAGCAAAAGACCGACGATCATCGGATAGATCATGATGTCGCCCGGGATGCGCGGAACCTTGAATTTCTTTTGCTCGTTGGCGGTCGCTTCCTGTGCCATGAAACCCCCATTTCCGCTGACGCGGAACAAAAGCCCACGTCATGCTTTGCTACAGTAAAGTTTGACCATGGTACCAGAAGAAATAGACCAGCTCGGTGAAAAATTCGACAAGTTGGGATGGAACGAGATTCGGCGCCCGCGACGTCACCCCTATATAAGGCTCAAGACAATATAGAGTACGATGCCCGAGACGCAGCACCACAGCATCGATTTTGTCTTGACCGCCACGACCACGACGCCGACGGCCGCAATCCAGGGAACCAGGGCAGGCCAGAGTCCCGCGTCGAACGCGCCGGGACTCACCAAGTCGTTGGCGACCAGCGCGGCAAAGGCAGCGGGCGGGATATAGCTCAGGGCCTCGGTAATGCGGGGCGACAGGGTCCGCCCGCGCAAGGCGAACGCCGGCGCAATGCGAAAGAACGCGATAGCAGCCCACGACGACAGCCACAGAACCAAGAACTCGTTAACGGGCATCGCGGGCACCTCTTCCGTCAAATACAGCATCGCACGCCAACGCAATGGCAATGCCGGCCACGACGCTTGCCGGCACGGCAATATTCGCGAGGCCCAAGAACTTGCATACGGCGACGGACACCGCGCCCGAAACCGCCGCGACAACGTTGCCGCGCGACAGCCGCTGCGAAAAGAGCAGGCAGATAAAGAGCGAGGTGCAGACAAAGGCTGCAATGGCGGTGGGAACATCGACAACGGCGCCGACGATGGCGCCCATCGTACACGAAACGCCCCATGTTGCGATGAGGATCACGTTGAGCACAAAGGACTCGCGCGGGCCCCAATCCTCCCCTTCAACCAACTTGGCAAGCGAGATGCCATATGCCTCCTCGGTAAGTGTCGCGGCAACAGCCAGCGTCTGACGCTTCGAGGCACCCGTCAGATGCGGCGCGATCGATGCCGAGTAAAGCGCAAAACGCGAGGAGATGGCGGCAACGCTCGCGATAATCGAAGGTGCCGGTACGCCCGCCAGCCAAAGATTGCAGATCATAAACTGGCCGCTGCCCGTCACAAACGTGCTGCTCAGGGCAAAGACCATCCAGGGCTCCATTCCCGTCTGCCCCATGATCATTCCGCACGGCGCGCCTATTGCAACATAGGTAAGCATCACCGGCCAGACGGTTCTAACGATTTTGAACACCATACGCTTCTCATCCTGACAAGGTCTCCGAGCCGCATGTAGCGATACGGCAGAATCATCATCCGACAGCAACCGAGTTCACCTACAATTGCCACCGGATCGAAAGACACAACTTTTTAGGAAGTCATTATGACAGCTATCGATCGAGACCGGGCGCGCGCGGCCTTCAAAAGCTACACCGATGCCTACGACGCCACCAACCCACGCATCGCGCTCAAAATCGAGCATACGTACCACGTGGCCGAGGCATGCGATGCCGTAGCGCGCGAGCAGGGCTGGTCGTCAGAAGATATTGACCTGGCATGGCTTTGCGGCCTGCTACACGATATGGGCCGCTTTGAGCAGCTGCGACGCTGGGACACCTTTAAGGACGCCGAGAGCATGAGCCATGCGGCGCTGGGCATCGAGGTCCTCTTTGGCGAGAATCCCGCCGATGCACCCGCCACGACAAACATCCGTGACTTTATCGAAACCGGTGCGCATGACGAGCTCATCCGAGCGAGCATCGCCTATCACAGCGACTTTCGCCTGCCGGCACAACTCGACGAGCGTACACGGTGCTTCTGCGATATCGTGCGCGATGGCGACAAGATCGACATTATGCGCACCATCGCCGACAGCACCGTCGATACCATCCTCAAGGTGGATGAGGACGCGTTTCTAGCCAGTCGCTTCTCGGTACCGACGCTTGCCGCCTTTGACGAGCATCGGTGCGTCGCGCGCGACGAGCGCAACGAGCCGGCGGACTACCTGGTGGGACTCATCTGCTTTATGTTTGAGCTCGTCTATCCAGCGAGCCGCACGCTGGCGCGCGAGCAGGGCGATATCTACCGCCTGCTCGACGCGCCCTTTGGCATTACGCGGCCCTTTACCGACCCCGCCACGCAGGCGACTTGGAGCCGCCTTAAGGACGAGATGCGCGACTGGCTGGCGCGCGCCTAGCGCTCAAGCTGGGCCAGCAGTTCCTCGACGACCTCGACGGCATCGCCGACAACCTTGTACTGGGCAGCACCAAAGATGGGGGCATCCGGGTCCTCGTTGATGGCGATAATGCACTCTGCCCCACCGATGCCGGCAAGATGCTGGATGGCGCCCGAAACACCGATACTCACGAGAAGCTTGGGCGAAACCGATACGCCGGTCTGGCCAATCTGATGGCGACACTCCAACCAGCCGGCCTCCACGACAGGTCGCGTGCAACCAAGCTCGGCTCCCAGAGCCTCGGCGAGCCTTCGCATCAGGGGCAGATTCTTCTTGGAGCCAATGCCGCGGCCCACCACGACCAAGCGCTCGGCATCGGCGATCGAGGCCTGCTGCCTCCACTCCTCGGCGGGAATCGAGATCTCGACACGAGCCTTAGCATCATCCGCAAGCGATATCTGGGTGATCGTGCCGGAGCGGTCGTAGTCAAAGTCGGGCGCCTTAAAGATGCCGGGACGAACCGTTGCCATCTGGGGACGATGATTGGGGCAGACGATGGTGGCCATCAGGTTGCCGCCAAACGCCGGACGCGTCTGTTGCAGCAGCCCCGTCTCCGTATCCATCGAAAGTACGGTGCAGTCAGCCGTAAGGCCCGTCTGCAAGCGCACGGCAACGCCGGGTGCCAGTTCGCGGCCAAAAGCGGTCGCACCGTATAGGATGGCCTCGGGTTTGCGTTCGGCTACCAAATCGCAGATCAAGCGGGCGTAGACCTCCGCATCGTTTTGGCGCAGGCGCTCGTCGCGACAGGCCAGGACTTCGTCGGCGCCCGCGCAAACCAGATGCTCCAGGTCGCCGAGAGAACCCTCGGGACCCATACCGATCAGTGCCACCAGACGGCAGTCGCGAGCATCGGCAAGCTCGCGGCCCTTGCCCATAAGCTCATAGGCAACGGGAGTCACCGTATCGTGCTCGTCGGTCTGCGCGAATACCCAAATGTCTCGATATGCATCAAGGTCCACCGCACCAGCGGCCTCGTCACGCTCGATCGAGATAGCGTTGACAGGGCAGGCGTCGACGCACCCACCGCATAGGATGCAGCCGTCGGTTACGCGGGCGCATCGGCTGGGTCGCTCGCCTTCCACTACGATGCCGCCCGAGGCACAGGCGCGAACGCACCGACCGCAGCCGATACAGGCTTCGCTATCGATAATCAGTCCGCTCATCTATGCCATCCCCTCGATAATCTTGGCAAGCTTTGCCGCCTGCTCGGACGCCGTCCCCTCAACGGCCTCGCACGTTTGGTCACGGTCGGGCACAAACGAGCGCACGACCTGTGTCGGCGACCCGGCAAGACCGCAACGCGCGGGGTCGGCGTTCACGTCGGCGGCACTGACCACGCGCACGTCCGCCTCCTCCGCCGCGCGAATACCGGCAATACTCGGCATACGCAACTGGCCAATCTCCTTGGCAGTCGTCATCGCGCACGGCATCTCAAGGTACACCGTCTCCTCGCCGGCATCGCATCCGTGAACGAGCGCCAGCGAGCCACAGGTCGTAAAGCCCGCGCTCTGCACGCAGCTCACGTCGGTCACGCAGGGAATATCAAAGGCACCGGCAAGCTCGGGACCAATCTGGGCCGTATCGCCATCCACCGCCATCTTGCCGCAGATGAGCAGGTCGAAGTCCTCGTCGAGCGCCTCGATGCCGCACTTGAGGGCATAGGTGGTTGCCAGGGTATCGGCACCTGCAAAGGCGCGATCGGTCAGCAGCAGCGCATCGTCGGCGCCTCGAGCGATGCAGTCGCGCAGCAGCGACTCGGTCGCGGGGATGCCCATCGACACCACCGTCACGCGCACATCCATGCCAAAGCCGATAAAGTCGTCCTTCAGCGCCAGCGCGCATTCCAAAGCGCTCGCATCAAAGGGATTAATGACCGCCTGCTTGCCATCGCGCACGATGGTATTGGTCTTGGGGTCCATCTTGACCTCGGTGCTGCCCGGCACGGCCTTGACGCACACCACCATATGGAAATCGCTCATCTTCACGCGCCCCCTTTCTGGACGAGCTCATCCAAGAGCTTCTCCGAAAACAGGTTACCGCGACCCAGCTGCCCGGCAGGATCGAGCTGGAGCTTGAGCCGCGCCGACTCGACCATGGCCTCGTGACCGTACATCGTCTCCAAGAAGCCCGCCTTGATCTTGCCGACGCCGTGTTCTGCGGAGACGGCACCGCCCATGGCCGTGACCTCGGAAGCCCACTGGGCAAAGAGTTCTGCGCCGCGGCGATAATCCTGTGCATCGCGCGGCAGAATGTTCACATGCAGATGGTTGTTACCGATATGCCCCCAGGCGGCAGATTCAAGCCCACTTTCCGCCAGCGTGCGGCGATAGAGGGCGATAACATCGGCCAAGTGCGCGTTGGGCACCGACATGTCCGAACCCAGTTTGGTGATGGTGGGATCCATGCGGCGGCGCTCGTCGATGAGCATGTTGACGCTCTCGGGCACCGCATGGCGGAAGAATCGCTGACACTCGCGATCGACCTCGGTGCGCGCGACCCATGTCGCATCGTCACTGCCGCCCGCAAGCTCCAGTACCCACCCCAAGTGATACAGCTCCTCAGTCGCCTGGGCTTCGTCGTCGCAGTCGAGCTCCACGTAGACACAGACCTTGGCGTCTTTGTCGAGCGCAGGCAGCGAGGCAAACGCCGTCGACTGCTCGCGCTGGCGACGTAGAATATCCAGGGCGCCAGCATCGAAGTACTCGATGGCAGCCGCATGGGACAGGACGGGACGCACAGAATCGGTGAAGGACACGGCCTTGTCTTCGCTGTCGAAGAAGCAGCTCACGCCCCAAACGACCGCGGGTGCCACCTGCAGGGCAATCTCGAGTTCGGTGATGACACCGATTGTGCCACACGCACCGATAAACAGATCGATGGCATCCATATCGTCAGCAACGAAATAGCCCGAAGCATTTTTTGTCTTGGGCATGGTATAGCCGGGAAGATCGAGCTCGAGTGTACGGCCCGCTGCCGTCACGAGCGACAGGTGGCGGCCCTGGGCAAAAGCCTCGCCGCGCCGAAGCTCAAGCAAATCGCCATCAGCCAGCACGACGTGGAGTCCCGTGATATGTGGGCGCATGGGGCCGTAGGCGTAGCTGCGGGCACCGGAGGCGTTACATGCCGCCATGCCGCCCAGACAGGCAGACGCCTCGGTGGGATCGGTGGGAAAAAACTGCTCGGGAGCCTCTTGGAACTCCTCGTAGGCCTCAAGCGATGCCTGGTCCCAACCAGCGGTCGGCAGCACCTTCTTGCTCAGCTGCTTGCGCAGCTCCGAGAGCACAACGCCCGGCTCCACGCGCAGCAGAAATTGGCCTTGTTCATCGCGGCGAAGGCCCAAATAGCGATTCATACGGGAAGTATTGAGGATATGCCCGCCGTGGGGCACGGCGCCGGCGGCAAGGCCGGTTCGGGCGCCCTGAACCGTTACCGGAACACGCTCGGCATGGAGCTTTTCCAAAATGGCACGGACCTCGTTTTCCGTTGTCGGAAACGAGATGCTCGAGGCCTCGCCCGATGCGCGAGATTCATCGCGGCCATACTCTTCGAACTCGTCGGTGAAGGGTTTGATGGTTGCAGACACGCGAACTCCCCCTTTAGCTAACTACAGTGTTTGCAGGGAGATGTTACCGCATCGTTTCGTCGACGTGTTCGAGACCGTCTCCATAATTGGCGTTTTTTACGTTCGTGCAATTCGGCGAGCGGCTTGATTTCCTCGGCAGACGATGCTTTTGACACATATGGCCCCGCCGTCGCCGACCGCGCGATTGTCGCTCGAAAAAAGTTGGAGTATTTTTTGCCGCCTTTTACCTGCGGAGACGCCAATCCGTCAAGCATTTGGTCAGAAATTGGTCAAGTAGCGGCTGATAAGGTCGGCGTCGACAGCCAAAACCGATAGAAGTTTTGGCCCAGAAGCAGGGAGGTTCCCATGGCATATTACTGGCCCCAGTACGGCATCGCCATCGAAGTCGACGACGATCCCCATCTCCTGCCTTTCGACGAAGAGGCATTCCCCGATACGACGGTCTACCACGTTACCACCGATGTGATCTGCGACCCCGAGTCGTTCTCGGCGCTCGCCCACCACATCGCGCATATCCACGACATCGAGCTCCCTCCCGACTTCGACGAGCTCGTCTACTCGCGCCGTCTGATGCTTCACATGCTCTTTGGAGCGGACCCGTCCACCTTTGCGCGCGTCTATACCGCCAAGGATGCCGCATGAGCGCGAAGAAGCCGCCCCACTTTGCAGGTCTGGGGCATCGCAGGAAGCTCATCGTTGCCTGCTTGGCCATCGTCTGTGCCCTTGTCGCCGTAGGACTATACGCTTGGCAGTCGCAGCCCGTACCCGAGACGGGCGCTTCGGTTACGACGGCCGAGGGCAAAACGCGTCAGGAAATCCAAGATGAGCTCGACGCCATCGTCCGCGACAACATGATGACGATTTCGGTCGCACCGGTCGCTCAGCTGCAGGAGGACGGCAAGCTGCGCGTCAACGTGCAAAACGTCCAAGACAATAAATTTCCCCAGCGATTCCGCGTCATCCAAAACGACGAGACCATGTACGAATCCGGTGTGGTCGAGACCGGCAAGACAATCGAAACGTGCCCCGCCGGCGACATCAAAGAAGGCGAGGCGTACATCGAGATCCAGGCACTCGATGCAAAGACCCTCGACAGCCACGGCAATCCGACACGTGTCAAGGTACGGGTTGAGCAAGCCGAGAACTAGCTTTCCGGCCGACGCGGCACCGCACGTAATTCACCAGCATTCGTCCAATCATCGCGGGGACGGTCCGCGGCGAATAGAAAGGAACAACCATGGACATCATCAGGAACATGAACGGAGCCAGAGCGCTCGTCGTGGGCGCAGGGCTCGCGCTCGCGCTCGCAATGGGCGCGGCCCCGACGCCAGCTATGGCAGCCGGGCGCGTTGGAACCACGAAAGTAATGGTCAGGACCGAGATCGACAACGTTGAGTTCAAAGTTCCGACGGTTATTCCCTTCGTCGCCAAGGCCGACGGCACGCTTCAGGGCCCCTCAGAAGACGCGACCACCATCGACAATCATTCGGCCTACGGCATCCATGTCACCAACATGAAGATCGACGCCATGAACACCTGGACCATTGCTGCCGACGCCAAGGCCGGAACCGCACAGAACTCCATCGACTTTAAGGTCGGCCCCGACGGCGCACTCCAGAACGCCAGCGCCGCAATGCAGAAGACAGGCCTCGATCTTTCCAAGAACGCAGCCTTCGACATGGGCTACCAGGGCATTGCCGGCGGCACGGACAAAATTAAGCTCAAGACAAGCGGAAACGTCGCCCGCGTCACGCGCGACATCTTCCGCGTAACCGGCGAAGGTGATCAGGTTGCAACGATCACCTGGACGGTCGAGCCCGGTGCGCACACGGCATAAGGCCGTCGCCCTGGCCGCCGCCGTCAGCATCCTAGCGTTTGGGCCAGCCATGGCCTTTGCCCAGCAAGAACAGGCGCAGGCCGCCACGCAAGTGACGGTCGACCTCTCGGAGCTCGACCGCGGCGACCGCGAAGAACCGTTGGCGCAGACAGGCGACAGACGATGGCTCTTGGCAGCAGGCGCCACAGCAGCAGGCGCGGGAACCGCCGGCCTCGGTCTGCACATCAAACGTAGCCAGAAACAAAACACGGACAGGCCGCACTAAATTAGCTAAGGAGACCCCATGGCATCGAAGAACCTTTTGCCCGTCGTCGCACTCTGTGGCGCGCTCGCAACCGGAACGCCTGTCGCCGCTTGGGCGACTCCCGTCATGGCAGACTCCTTACCAGCAGCCCTAAGTTCCGCACCAAATCCGTCGAGCGCCATTGCGTGCAAGCGTTTTTCGATCGCACAGGCCGCGATCTCAACCTCGGGATGCCTTCGTCGTAATACGGACGGCTCGATAGTCGTGGATATCAAGCGTTCGAACAAGGCAAACGGCTCCCAGGCGGGGTGCGCCGTCTGCACGTGGCGCTCGGTTGTGCTCGATGCAGATGGCGATCCATGCAATTTAGAGCTGCGCATCGACATCGCTTCGGTCGATGACTCGGCGAACGGAGCGAAGGTCGCCTTCGACGGTACGTTTTTCGAGAAAGGAGGCGGTATATGTCTGGGCTGCGCCGCCGCGAATGCAGACGATGCGCAGCCCACCCTCTCATTCACGGCATCGTTGCGGCTGACCAAAGCCGGCACCGATGCCATCGCGGCGGGAGAAGCGTCCCTGCTGTTCTACGCCGTCAGCGCCAAGGACACAAACGCTCATTTCGAGAAGCCAGCCGGATCACTCAGTCTTACACGAGGGATAGAGGCAGGCCCTATTGAAATCGATGCCCACGCGCAAAGCAGGCAACGCATTCTTGCCGACCCGGCGCTTCTCGAAATGGAGTGGAACGGATCCGGAGCCATCGGAATTCTCCCCTCCGCGCTTGACGCCAAGACGCTCCCCCCAAACGACGAACCCATCAACACAACCATACAAGAGGAGAGCGCGGTCAAAGAAGCAGGTGCGGGCGACACGCCGTCGCCGACAAACGGCGTCCCAGCTTCTTTCGAAGCACCGAATGAGCCCGCTGCCGATCCAAACAATCCCGAGCTCGCGGACAGCCTGGGGCTTGCTGATCCTCAAGAGATCGATGAAGGTAACTGCTGCGTGCTTGCCGCGCTCGACCACACAGAGGTCATCGACGCTGCGAACATCGAAGTTGCCGCCGCCAATCAGCCCGTCCGCAAGTCGGCTATCATCGCATTTCCTGAATCCATCGAAGTCGTCTTTTTGCCATCGGGCGAGGTCGTGGCCCCAACACTGCTCACCTTGTTGGGCGCCAAGAATACTCGAAACGAAATTAAAAAGGTCACAGTTGTCGACCCTGCAACCACCGCCAAGCTGCGTCTATACGCCGTTGCCGCAAACGGAAGCAAGACCCTGGAATTCGATGGCGACACACTTCTAGCCTGGCGACGTCTGGACATTATGCAAGACGTCTCGTATCAGATCGAACTCGAAGGGTTTGATCGTGCCCGCGATGCCAATATCATCGCCGCGGCTATTGAATTCCCGCAGCGGCTTATGACACTGCGCTTTGAATACTATCCCTATGTCCCGACAACCACCTGAGGCTTAAATGCTGCGCATCATTCCTAACACCACTTATATAACGTATTAGATGAGTCGCGATGTGCCTCGCATTTCGTTCTGCTACGATTGCCACGTTGGCATCAATACAGGAGGGCTCATGCCGGGCTTGGGAACAATCATCAACGTTGTGCTTTTAGTTGCGGGCGGTCTTTTGGGATTAGCGGGCGGTCGCTTCATTACACCGCGCATCCAAGACACGCTCATGAAAGCATCGGGGCTGTGCGTCCTGTTTATCGGCCTGGGCGGCACCATGCAAAAGATGCTCATCATCGATGGAAAGGCGCTAGCGACCACCGGTACCACCATGCTCATCGTCTCATTTGCGCTCGGTTCGCTCATCGGCGAGGCCATCAACTTGGAGGCCGCCATTGAGAACCTTGGCGAATGGCTCAAGCGTAAAACCGGCAGCGAGGGCGATAACGAGTTCACCAACGCTTTTGTCTCGACTTCACTCACCGTGTGTATCGGCGCTATGGCCATTGTGGGATCGATCCAGGACGGCCTGCTCGGCGACTGGTCCACGCTTGCCCTCAAGGGCGCGCTGGACTGCATCATCGTCTGCACCATGACGGCGTCGCTTGGCCGCGGCTGCATTTTCTCCGCCCTGCCCGTCGCCGTGTTCCAGGGGACGATCACGCTGTTTGCCGGCGCACTCTCCCCCATCATGACTACGGCAGCCCTCGACAGCCTTTCGCTCGTAGGCTCCATGCTCATCTTCTGCGTCGGCGTCAACCTCATCCGTCCTCAGACCTTCCGCACGGCCAATATGCTCCCCTCCGTCGTCATCGCCGTCATCTACGCCCTCCTGTTCTAAATCTATCTACGCAGCAGTATCTCGAACACCTGTTTGATGCTGTGCTATGATATGAGGTCACCGAAGCTGCGTTAGGAGAGGAGAAGCGGTGGCCGACCAGGACATCAAGATGCTCATCGAGCGCATTATGGCCGAGGCCCGGACCCATCAGTCCGCCCGCTTCTCAAACGAAATCTACGCAGACGAGCCGATTCTCAAAACCGGCCGACAGATGCAGAATTTCCTCCCCGACCAATACCGCAAGATGCGCGAGATATCGCGCTGGCAGGATGACCCCAAGGGCGGCGCGGGCCGCTGGCTATCGGAGGCCGAGCTTTTCTACCGCCAAGGCTTGCTGATGGCCGACTTTGAGGACGACTGTCCCTACAACGGCACCTTTAAGTCGTACTTTCCCACCTACAACGCCATGAGCGACCGGCAGTTGCGCGGCTACTTTACCTGGCGTGCCCAAGTGCGCCGCGGAACCGTCGAGGAAACGTCTACGTCCTTTGCCTTTCTGTATCTCTATGAGCTGATTTGCAGCATTGGCGTAGATGACCCGCTCGATGGTTTTAACAAGATCAAGGCTTTTTGGGATGTCTATCGCGCCTTCGAGCCCGGCATCGACCGATTTGCACGCGTGTGGCTGCAGGATTACGCCGTATTCCACGGGCTCGACCCCAAGCTGCTTCGTGACTCTAAAACCGTCATGTTCGATAACGCCCTTATCGAGCTGCGACGCGCGGCACGAGACCTTGTCCCAGCACCGGCACCGTCCGGCCAGACCCCTAAGCGTCGCAAAACCTCCGAGCCCACGCTCCCCCTTCCGCCCGATGAGGTGCGCGAGGAGCGACTCATGGCTGCCATCGACGCACTCTCCACGTACAACCTAAGTAACTCGCGGCTCGACCGCAGCCACCACCGCGATCTGCGCCACGTGGCATGCGCCGTGTATGTCCGTATGGCGCGCTACTATGACACGCACCGAAAGACCGGCATCGTGGCGAGTTTATTTGGGGAGGAGACGGCCATGCCCTACACCATGTTTGCCTCGGCCGTATTCTTTGCGCCCGAGCGCCACGAGGACTGCGAATACCGCCTGGATCCTATCCATATCTACCGTTGCCAAAACGGCTTTTGGGAATGCATGCGTATCCACGGTAGTAGGCAAAAGAGCAGCAAGCTCGGTGAAATGATGCGCGCCTGCGACCAACGCCTGCGCCTGGCGCTGGACCCCGCCCATCCCCTTAAGGAAGAAAAGGTCCCCAAATATCTGGCCAAGATTATCGATGACGAGATTGTGGCATGGCTTTCGTGGGACGCCGCACACCAGCCCGTCAAGATCGATATCGATCTGAGTCAGCTGGGGCACATTCGGAGCGCCGCTGCGCAAACGCGCGAAGCGCTTTTGATCGACGAAGAGCGCGAGGACGACGCATCCGCAGAAGCCGAGGCAGCGGGCTCAGGGCAACCGGAAGCCGAGCCCGTAGCCGACTCGACGGTCGAGGCGGTCGCGGCACCCATTCGGCAGGACTTGACCGACGAGCCGAGCATATCCACCGAACAGTTTGGTGTCGTGGCACCGCTTCTTGCGCCGACGCCCGCGTTCGCAGCTGCTGCGCCCGCTGACGCCACAAACGAACTCGCGCCTGCCGCAAACGCCTATCTCAGCGCACTGCTCGAGCACAACGCAGTACAGGCGGAATCGGCGGTAGTGCAATCGGGGCAGAGCGAGGACATGCTCGTCGATACCATCAACGAGGCGCTCTTTGACCTGGTGGGCGACACCGTAATTGAATTTAGCGCGGCAGGGCCGCAGATTATTGAGGACTACGAAGCAGACGTGAGAGGATACCTAGACCATGAGTGATACCGCATCCGCAGCACCCCGCGTGCCCAAGCGCGTCGCTGCCGTCATTCTCAACTCGCTCAAGGGCGGCGTGGTCCCGCGCATCGGCCTTCCTTACATCACCGTAGGGCGCGAGGTCGAGATCCGCGCCCTGCTCACCGATCTGAGTCTCATTGCCGACGGTGGCGCAAGCTTCCGCTTTCTGGTCGGTCGCTACGGAGCCGGCAAGAGCTTTTTGCTCCAGACCATCCGCACGCACGCCATGGGCGAGGGATTCGTCGTCGCCGATGCCGACCTATCCCCTGAGCGCCGCCTGCAGGGCGGCCAGGGACAGGGCCTTGCCACCTACCGTGAGCTCATCCGTAACATATCGACTAAAACGCGCCCCGAGGGCGGTGCGCTCAACCTAATCCTCGATCGCTGGGTCGCCTCCTGTGCCGACGCCGACGAGTCTGCCGTCAATGCCCAACTGGCCCCGCTCGAGGAAATGGTCCACGGCTTCGACTTCACCCGCATGCTCCACCGCTACCGCGCGGCCGTATCCGAGGGCGACGAAGAAGCTATGAGCCGCGTGACCAAATGGATTCGCGGCGAATACCGCATCAAGAGTGAGGCACGCGCTGAGCTGGGCTCCTCGACCATCATCAGCGATGACGACTGGTACGACTACGTTAAGCTCATTGCACGCTTTTTGGTCTGCAGCGGCTACAAGGGTATGTTGGTGCTCATCGACGAGCTCGTGAATCTGTATAAGATTCCCAACGCCATCACGCGCCAGTACAACTACGAGAAGATCCTGACCATGTACAACGACACACTCCAGGGCAAGGCGCAGTACCTGGGCATGATCATGGGCGGCACGCCAACCTCCATCGAAGACCGCCGCCGCGGCGTGTTCTCCTACGAGGCCCTGCGCAGCCGACTCGCTCAAGGCCGCTTTGCACGCGAGGACCTTAAGGACATGCTCGCGCCCATCATCCGTCTGCAGCCACTCACCTACGAGGAGCTGCTGGTGCTGATCGAAAAACTCATGCAAATTCACGCCGGCTACTTTGGCTGGACGCCCACGCTTACCGAGAACGACTTGGTGGACTTCCTCAAGATCGAGTTCGGTCGTGTGGGAGCCGACACACATCTGACGCCGCGTGAAGTCATTCGCGACTTTATCGAGCTGCTCGACATCCTATGCCAGAACCCCGACGCCAACGTAGCCGAGCTGCTGCAAAGCGTCGGCGGCGACGCGCTGGCGCCGGCAGCAGCAACAGGCGACACCGGCACCGCAGGCGGTGACCGTAACTTCGCCGAATTCACCATCTAACCTGCCAAAAAGGGATAGGTTTATTTTGGCAGGTTTTATCTGGGCAAACGTTGAAGCGGTAATGCAGCAAGCCACTGCCCGCCGCGTTGAGAGATTCGCTTTTGAAAGGAGGCCTCGTGAACGCCTTTGACCGCTACGCCCCGTTTATCCAAGACTTCATCTACTCCCACGATTGGGAGAGCCTGCGCTCCATCCAGGTTGCGGCGGCAGATGCCATCTTCAACACGCAAGACAATGTGCTCCTGACGGCCTCCACGGCATCTGGCAAAACCGAGGCAGCCTTCTTTCCCATCCTGACCGAGTTTTGGGAGAACCCGCCCGCAAGCGTGGGCGCCCTCTACATTGGCCCCCTCAAGGCGCTCATCAATGACCAATTCGTCCGCCTCAACGATCTGTGCGAAGAAGCCGATATCCCTGTCTGGCACTGGCATGGCGATGTCTCGCAGTCGCACAAGGCTAAGCTCATCAAAAAACCGAGCGGCATCTTGCAGATTACGCCCGAGTCACTCGAGGCGCTCCTGATCCATAAGCACATGGCGATCCCTCGTATGTTCTGCGACCTGCGCTATGTGGTTATCGACGAAGTCCATTCGCTCATGCGCGGCGACCGCGGCGGGCAGACGCTCTGCCTTATCGAGCGGCTCTCGCGCATGGCAGGCGTGCAGCCCCGCCGCATCGGTCTGTCGGCAACCATCGGCGACCCCGAGCGCACGGGCGCCTTCCTGTCGCAGGGGACGGGACGCAACTGCGTCATCCCACGTTTTGAGGAGCCGCGCCGCGTGTGGCGCATCTCCATGGAGCACTTCTACAACTCGGGTCCCCAGGCGCAGCAGCGAGGATTCGCGAGTACAGGTCCGCAGGAAGCCGAAGTGCTCGCATGCGAGCGCATCGAGGCGGTGGCGCCCACGGCACTGCCCGCCGGCGCCCAAGACATGCGTCACAGCGGGCAGCTCACACAAGAGGAGCGCCGTCAACGTCGTGAGCGGGCACGGGGCAAGGCTGCCCCCAAGGACCGTCGCACTTCCTCAGCCCCCGAGGGCGAAGTCGACATCCCGCAGGCAACCGAACAGGCACTGCTCAACCCCACCGACACCGCACCCGACAACGCCGACCCCGGCATGGGCTACATCTTTGAGCATACCCGCGGCCGCAAGTGCCTGGTCTTTGCCAACTCGCGCGAGGAGGCAGAGGCCGTGTGCTCCATGTTGCGCAGCTACTGCGAGAGCCGGCACGAGCCAGACCGCTTTCTAATCCATCACGGCAACCTTTCGGCATCGCTGCGCGAGACGGCCGAGGAGCTCATGCGCGACGAAGAGCAGGCGCAGACGACCGTCACCACCTCCACGCTGGAGCTCGGCATTGATATCGGTCGCCTGGAGCGCGCGTTCCAGATTGACGCGCCGTTTACCGTCAGCTCCTTTTTGCAGCGCATGGGGCGCACAGGCCGTCGCGACCTTCCGCCCGAGATGTGGTTTGTCATGCGCGAGGAAGAACCCGAGCCGCGCACGATGATGCCCGAAACGATACCCTGGAAGCTCCTGCAGGGCATCGCACTCGTACAACTCTATCGCGAGGAAAAGTGGGTCGAGCCGCCCGAGCTCGATCGACTCCCCTACAGCCTGCTCTACCACCAGACCATGTCGACGCTCGCCAGCACCGGCGAGCTCACGCCGGCCGAGCTTGCTCAGCGCGTGCTCACGCTCAGCTATTTCCACCGCGTCTCGGCCGATGACTATCGCGTACTGCTGCGCCACCTCATCAAGATCGACCACATCCAGGTCACCGAGGGCGGTGGGCTCATCGTGGGTCTCGCGGGCGAGCGCATCATTAACAACTTTAAGTTCTACGCTGTGTTCCAGGAAAACGAGGAGTTCACCGTTCGCAGCGAGTCGGCCGAGTTGGGCACGATCGTCAATCCGCCACCGCCCGGTGAGCGCATCGCCATAGCCGGGCACTGCTGGATAGTCGAGGAAGTGGACTGGAAGCGACACACCGTCTTTGCCACGCAAGTCAAAGGTCGTGTGCCGGCATACTTTGGCGACTGCCCCGGCGACATTAACACGCATGTACTCGAGCGCATGCGCAAGGCGCTCAACGAGCACGCGGCATATCCGTACCTCATGGGCAACGCACGGGCACGCCTTGCACAGGCTCGTCATACCGCCGAGATTTCGGGTGCGGGGACCAAACCGCTCATCAACCTGGGTGGCGACACCTGGGTGCTCTTCCCCTGGTTGGGCAGCTACGCCTTTCTGGCGCTCGAACGTATGCTCAAGATTAAGTGTGCCGCGGAGCTGGGCCTTCGCGGGCTCGATCCGTCGCGTCCATACTTTATGCAGTTTAAGATGAAGGCCGACGAGGAGACGTTCTTTGAGGTGCTCGCAGCCGAGGCCGAAAAGGACTTCGACCCCATCGAGCTCGTCTATCCCGGCGAGGTGCCTTACTTTGATCGTTACGATGAGTTCGTTCCCGAAGAGCTCGTGCGCAAGGGCTTTGCCGAAGGCGTGCTCGACATCGAAGACATGAAGCAGCGCGTTCTCGGCTGGCGCGACCACGCCTAAGACCAGTCTTTTTTGGGACGGGGCTTGTTGAGCTACTTTGGGCATGACCAAGAAGTAGCTAAAAGAGCCCCACCACAAACAGACTGGTCGCAGGGAGACGTGCTAGTCGTGGAGAGCAGTGCCGAGGAAGTCGGTGTCGAAGGGCACAGCTTCGGCAAAGACATAGTCGCCGTCGCTGGCGATGAGCAGGTAGTTTTCCTCGCCGCCGAACTTCGCATCGCCACATGGGACCACCCAGGCATGGGCGAATACCTCGAGTGCCGTGGCAGCGCAGTCGCGCAGGAACGTCACGTCGCTCCCCTCGTTTGCGCTCACGATATTGGCGACGTAGACGCCACCAACATTTAGGCTGCCCCGCACTAAACGCAACGCCTCAACCGTCGCCAACTCGCGTACGGGCTCGGCACCGCCAAAGCAATCGCTCACGACCGCGTCATAGCGACGATGGCCCACGCTCGTCACACCCAGATACGAGCGAGCCTCAGCGGTTATCACCCGCAGGCGATCGCCCGCCGCGCGCTCCAGCTCGTCTAGGTAGAACCAGCGGCGCGCCAGGCGCGTAATCTCTCCGTCATACTCGATGACGTCCATGCGCAAGCCCTCGTGCGACATCAGGGCGAATTTAGGATAGGCAAACCCGCCGCCGCCCAGCATAAGAATGCGGTCGATACCGTGACCATAAGCGTCGCGCATCGCATCCTCGGCCTCAAACACGTCGTTAAACGCGCGATAGTACGCAAAGACGGGCTCCGCCCAGCGCTCACCAACGTAACTCGCGCTTTGGTAGACGCCGCCTTGCACCAATACGCGGACTTCGTCGCCGCCCTCGTCGTGCACGCGTTTCACACGCGCCAAGCCATTGCGGGTTCGCGCAACCTGCAGACAGGCAGCACGAACAGCGACGGCGGCCGCACCAAGCGCCGCGGCTCCCAGAGCAACGCCGGCAACGACGCCGGCAGAAACACTCGGCTTGTTCATCTAGAGCTCCTTTTGCAGATAAAGGCCATGGTCATAAAATCCAAGATGGCGATAGTACTCGCGCGTGCCAATCGCGCTAATCACGTTGATACGCGCATAACCCGCATCCCGGGCAATCTCGCACGCACGCTCTACGAGCAAACGCCCCAACCCGTGATGTTGCGCCGCCTGGCCCTGATCGCCCACGCGCGCCGCCATGCCATACACGTGCACCTCGCGAATCATCGCCTCGTCCGGCGTCGTCGGCAACTCGTCCGCATGTGCGGCAACAAACGAATGGTCGGGCAGCGACAACCGCAAAAAGCCCGCGATCTTGCCCCGCGGCGTCACCCACTGCAAAAAGCGCTCGTGAGTCACCGGCGTCTCGTACGCCACTTCCTCATCAAGAGAAAGCTCATCCAAGTCGGCACCCGCGGTACTGATCTCGCGATAGCGAATCTCGCGCACCACTGTGCCTTCTCCACGAGCCGCCAAGCGATTCTCGACGAGCTGACGCAGGTTGGGCTTCTTGTTGCCCACCATGATGTCATCGGAGCTAAAGTCGCGGATCATGCGACTGATGCGGCAGAACGCCGGCGTCACCACGATGTCATCGGCCAGTACATCGAGCAGCTCCTCCTCGGTATAGGGACGCCACTTGCCACGCTCATAGCAGCCCACCAGACGCGAGCCCTCGATGAGTGCACACGGATAGACTTTGACCTCGTCGGGCATAAAGGCCCCCTCGGTCACAAAGCGCTCGTAGTCGCGCTTGTCCCCTTCGGGCGTGGCGCCCAGCAAGTTGAGCATAAAATGCGCGTGAATCTTAAAGCCAAGCAGGCGCGCAAGCGAAAACGCCCGCTCGATCTGCGCCACCGAAATGCGCCGCTCGTTGATATCGAGCAGGTGCTGGTCGAGGCTCTGGATGCCCATCTGGATCTTGGTGCAGCCCAGGCGGCGGATAAGCGTGAGGGCCTTCGGCGTTACGGCATCGGGGCGCGTCTCGATAACGAGTCCCACCACGCGATGCTTCGCCGTCTCGTTGATGCGCTGTTGACGTTCAAGCTCCTCCATCGTTGCCGTCTGCCACTCGGCGACTTCGCCCCACGGCGTACCGGGGCCGTACAGACGACGCACCGCACGGTTGTAGCCGCCCACGGCAGCATCCACACGCCCCTGGTCGTCGGCAACGCCGGCAGCAAGCTCGACCTCGTCTGTCGCAATGCCGGCTGCCCGATAGCGCTCGCGACGCTCCGCTACCACCGGCGGCAGGGCATCGGCGGGAGCGTCATCGAGCAGGCGCCCCGCCTCGGCACGACTGATGCCCGGACGCGCCAACATGGGGTTTGCCGCCACGCCGGCGACGGCATCGTCATTGAGCGCACGGAAAAGCTCCGACATAAACCACGTCTGATACCCTTCCGGATAGTCGCTCCAGGTGCCACCGAGCACGATGAGCTCTATCTTATCGGTCGCATGCCCCATCTGCGAAAGCGCCGTCAAACGGGCGCTCACCTGCAGATATGGATCGAAGCAGTTTTGCTCTGCACGGGCGCACGCCGGCTCGGCGTGCAGATAGCTTTTGGGCATGCGCAGGTCGTTGGGGCAAAACAGGCAATCGCCCGAGCACGGCCACGGCTTGGTGATGACGGTAATGGTCGCTACGCCCGAAGCCGTGCGACGAGGCTTCATGCGTAGCACCTGCAGCAGTTGACGCTCTAGCTCGGCGTCGACATTCCATACCGTCCAACGAGCCGGCTCCTCGCGCTTCACCCGCTGGTAAAACGGCAGCAGGCGACGCTTGGCCAGATCGCGCTTGTCGGCACCCTCACGGCGTGCCTCGGCATGTATCAGTTTGACGAGCGCTTTGTCGTCCACGGTCTCGCCGCGACGCAGAGCCTCGAGTATGTTCAAGATAATCTGTTCCATGCCCCCATTGTAAAGGCAAAGGCGCCGAAGCCAATCTCGGCTTCGACGCCTTCACCAAACAGCGCGTCTATATCTTCGCCTAGGCTTTCGTCTGCCTCACTACTCCGAATCAAACGACATGTCGCCCGAACCGACCTCAAAACGATACGTGGCAGACTTATCGCCGTTATCGAATTCAAGATTCAAAACGGTCTCGCCGTCGTAGCCAAGCGGAAGGAAATCGCTCTCGAAGTCGCCGCTGCCCAAGGTGAGGCTCGCCTTAAAGCCCGTCGAGTTCGGAACCGTCATCTCCACATCGCCCGAGCCCACGCTCACGTCCATCGACTTCGCGGGGGCCTGGTAGAGCTCGAACGTCACATCGCCCGAACCGACCTCGGCATTCAGGGTATCGGTCACGGTACCCGTAAACTCGACGTCTCCCGAGTCCAAAGTCAGGTTGAGGTCATGACACGCAATGCCCGCGACCGTCAGATCACCCGATCCCACATTCGCTGTGATGCCCACCATGTTATCGGCAACATCGCGCGGCAGTTCGACGGTAACCGTGCGGTCAATGGCGCGCTCGTCATCGCAATCGAACTGGCGAATCTTGAGCGTAGAACCCTTGATTTCGGCCAGGTTCTGGGTTGCCGCATCGAAGGCAACGGTCCCCGTTGCCACGCGACCGCTTTCAATTACGCGCACTGGCCCGCCGGAGACGTGTTTGACCTCGACCGTGCCCGACGTCACGTCCAAATCAAGCGATGTGAACGCGTCGGCATCAAACGTTTCGCTCGAAAGCTGTTGAGGCCGAGCGGAATAGTTACCGCTATCCAAAAGATCGTCCTCGTCAAGCGCATCGTCCATACCAGACAAGCCGGATACAACATCGTCGAGATCCCACGGGCCATCAAAATGAATCAATGTCCGCGAAACGCCAAAGACAAGCCCAACAATGAGCACAAACGCTCCGATGCCAACACCCAGGCGTACCTTGGATTCATGCGAAAGCTTCATCATTCGTCACCCTCTTTGGCACATGGCTCAGCGGTGGTCGTGGTAGCCACGTCAGCATCGGGTTCCGCAGAAGCATCCTTCCCCTGGGCCTTGATCGCCACCGACGCCGGACCAACCTGAATATCCCCGCGCGCCCAATCACCATCGAGCGCACGCGCCACCCAGTGATAGATGGGAATCGTAAAGAAGATCAGCGCGGCAAAGGGGCCGGCACCAAACAGGAACATCAGCAAAAAGAACAGCAGCCAGCACACGGCCCAATACGGGAACGACTGGAACGGGCCCTTCACCGGAGTCGAGCCAACCGCGGTGCCACTCGTCGCCTGCGCCGTAGCGGCATTGGCGGCCTGCGCACTCCAGCTTGCCGCCTGCGCCGCCTTGGCTGCGGCATCACTTGCCTGCGTAGCTGCCTCCGTGGCGCGTGCCGCCGCCTCATGGGTGCGAGCACGCTCTGCCGCCTCGGCCTCGCGCTGACGGGCGCGGTCCTCGTTCTCAAACTCGATATCGTCCTCGATCTCGTCGCTCGGATTGAGCAGCTCGTCCAGGCTCACGCCATAGAGTTTGGCGAGCGAGATCAGGTTCTCGGTATCGGGCGAGCTCTCCGCGCGCTCCCATTTACTGACTGCCTGGCGCGACAGCCCCAGCTTTCGCGCCAGCCCTTCTTGGCTAAAACCCTTGCTGCGACGAAGGTCGGCGAGCCGCTGCGCAGTTTCTACATTCATGGTTCCTCCTATGTGATGCCAGCCGTGCCGCCGGACCGTTTTTGTTCTTAAGGCGCCTTGCACAGTTAAAAATCTATCCGCCACCGCCAAGAGCATGCCACCTATTCTAGTGAGATTTTTGACAACCGGCGGTTGCGGGCACATATGAGCTGCGGAAATGTGTCCAAACAAAGCAATGACCCGTAGCTTGGTTGTCCCCGTTGCGGCGTTAACGGTAGTATGGTCGTACTGTTTATTCCGCACCGCCAACGGAGGGAGTCCCGCGCCGTGAACCGCGATTTCGCCTCATCGCTCATCCAGCTCAACAACACGTTCTATCGCGAGCACTCCGCCTCCTTCTCCGATACGCGCCAGGCCCCGTGGCCCGGCTGGGTACGCACCATGGACATCGCGCTCGGGCAGCTCGACGTCGCCACGATCGAGCATCCCGTCCGCGTCTTCGATCTCGCCTGCGGCAATATGCGATTCGAGAACTTTGCAGCCGGCGGCGCACTTGCCGCCAAGGGTGTCGACGGCGCAAACCCCTCGGCAGATGCCAGCTGCCCGTTTGAGTTCTATGGCGTCGACTCGTGCCAAGACCTGGCCATCGATGCACATGGCCACGCGCTTCGCATTCCCAACCTGCACTTCCAGGAACTCGACGTGCTCGACGCCCTCATGAAGCTCAACCCCGCCGAAACACCCGACGTGCTTTTCGACGCCCCGCTCGCCGACATCTCGGTCTGCTTTGGCTTTATGCACCACGTGCCGTCGTGCGAGTACCGCGTACGCGTGCTCGACGCCCTGGTGCGGCAGACGCGCCCGGGCGGCATCATCGCCATCAGCTTTTGGGAGTTTATGAACGATGAGCGCATGGCGCGCAAGGCCGTTCGAGCCGAAGCCCGTGCCGAGCTCACCCCGCCGTTTGAGGGTTACGATTCCGCGCAGTTTGAAGCCGGCGACCACCTCATTGGCTGGCAAAACGACCGCCACGCCTACCGCTATTGCCATCACTTTGACGATCAGCAGATCACCGACCTGGTGCGCGGCGTCCGTACGTTCTACAAGAGCGGCGAGGTCCCCGTGCGTGAGCTTGAGCGCTTCCATGCCGACGGTCGTAGCGGCGAGCTCAACCGCTATGTGATTCTCAAGCGCCTGTAGGCATCGACGACTCGCCGCCGAGCCGCACCGCATCTTCCGGGCAAACTATGCCCGCCCTTTTTCAATCCATTGACGGAACGTGCAGCTATGCGTTCCATACTTATGACCAAGGAGCCTCATGGGAGCCGTCCACGTTCGCACGCCTAAGAACTTTGTGCTCGAGGAGCGCCTGGAACGCTACGCCGATGCGATTGAGACAAACCCCGAGGCTTATGCCGGAGATTGGCGCAAGGCCTGTGCGCCCGCAGGCAGCAAGCCCTTCGAGCACCTTCACCTGGATCTTGGCTGTGGCAAGGGAACGTACCTTGTAGAGCGCGCCCACCGCGAGCCCGATGCCCTCTTTATCGGCATGGACCAGGAGCCCATCTGCATCGCCTATGCCGCGCAGAAAATCTGCGAACAGGGGCTATCCAACGCACTCGTCCTGCCCCGAGGCACCGCATCGCTGCCACGGCTGTTTGCCGCAGGCGAGCTCGATGCCATCACCATTAACTTTCCCACGCCGCAGCCCAAGGCCAAGTACGCTAAAAAACGACTCGTCCATGTCGACCATCTGATGCTCTACCGCCCGCTCTTTGCAGCCGGCGCTACCGTCACACTGCGCACCGATAGCAAGCCGTTGCGCGATTACGCCCTGGGACAGTTTGCCGCGGCCGGCTACGATACGCTTTGGGTAAGCGACGACGTCCGCCGCGACCATCCCGAGCATCCCGAGACCGAGTACGAGCGCCGCACGCGCGAGATGGGTGCCGCCGTCTATGGCATTTGCGCTACGCCCGGCGCGGAACCCATCGAAGAGCAGCTCGCGGCGGGCCGCGCGCAGGAGCAAAGCCTTACCTGCTACCTGCCCGAAAACCTCGATGAGCTCACCTATGTACCCCTGGGCATGGAAGAAGCCGTCGAGATCTTTAGAAACCGTGCTCGCAAAGGCAAAAAACGCCTGCCGCAGGGGTCCTAGGGGCTTCTGATGGTCGCGGCGTCGGCAAACAAGTGAAAATAGGCGCCAGCGAACGACCCTCAAACCTAAGTGAGTAGACTTTTTTGCAATAGCCAAGCACAACCCGCATAACGAAAACTAAAACCGCAGGTAGAACCCTTGCGCAAAAGCCATGTGCTCGCGACATTGAAAAAAGTCTACTCACTTAGCTGGCGACTGCACCAAACGGCTGGGCAGAACGCCCATTTCCTGCATTTTCTCGCGCGCTGGCACCCCACGCCGCTGCTACGCCATAATAGTTGGCGGACAATCGCGAGAGAAAGCAAACACATGACACAGACCACGACAGATACCGCCGCCAGTACCGTCTCCGGCGCCGGGGCCGCCAGCTCATTCTCGGGCGGCACGGGAACCGAAGCCGAGTTCGGCTCGCTCGGCGCGCTCTCCCCCACCTGGTGGGAGCCCGAGGACGGCAGTGAGCCCGAACCGTGGCTCACGCCCGATCAGGCCTTCGAACGCTTCTTTGAATGGACGAGCAGCCGCGGCATCGAGCTGTGGGGTCACCAAGAAGAGGCCCTCATGGACCTGGCCGCCGGCGATCACGTCATTTTGGGCACACCGACCGGATCGGGTAAATCGCTCGTCGCGCTGGGCATGCTCTTTATGGGCATGGCGCAGGGCAAGCGCTGCTATTACACGGCCCCCATCAAGGCCCTGGTCAGCGAAAAGTTCTTCGATCTGGTACAGGTACTCGGCCGCGATAACGTTGGCATGATCACCGGCGATACGCACATCAACACTAAGGCGCCCGTCATCTGCTGCACGGCCGAAATCCTTGCCAACGATGCACTGCGCGAGGGCGAGGGCGCCGACGTGGGCTGCGTGGCCATGGACGAGTTCCACTACTTTGCCGACCCCGACCGCGGCTGGGCATGGCAGGTGCCGCTGCTCACCCTGCCCCACACGCAGTTTATGCTCATGAGCGCCACGCTCGGCGATGTCACCGCGATCGCCGCCTCGCTCGAGGAACACACCGGCGCTGCTTGCGACTTGGTTGTCGACGCCCCGCGTCCTGTTCCGCTGAACTACGACTATGTGACGACCTCCCTCGAGGGCACCGTCGAGCTCGCTATGCGCCGCGGCGAGGCCCCGCTCTATATCGTGCACTTTAGCCAGGATGCCGCCCTTGCGACGGCACAGTCGCTCGCCAATTTTGGCATCGCCAGCAAGGAGCAGCGCGAGGCCATCAAAGAGGCGGCCAAGGGCACGAGCTTCTCGACGGCCTTTGGTAAGATTCTCAAACGCCTGCTTGGATGCGGCGTCGGCGTGCACCATGCTGGCATGTTGCCGCGCTATCGCCTGCTGGTCGAGCGCTTGGCGCAGCAGGGCCTGCTGCCCGTCATCTGCGGTACCGATACGCTCGGCGTCGGCATCAACGTGCCCATCCACACCGTGGTGCTCACCGCGCTCACCAAGTTCGACGGCTACAAGATGCGTCGCCTGCGCGCCCGTGAGTTCCATCAGATCGCTGGTCGCGCCGGCCGTTCGGGCTTCGATACCGAGGGCATGGTCATCGCCGAGGCCCCGGAGCACGAGATCGAGAACGCTAAGCTCATGGCCAAGGCGGGCGACGACCCCAAGAAGCTCCGCAAGATTAAAAAGAAAAAGGCCCCCGAGGGCTTTGTCACCTGGAACAAGCAGACCTTTGAGCGCCTGATCGAGACGCAGCCCGAGACGCTCAAGCCGCGCCTTCGCATCACACACTCCATGGTGATTAGCGTGGTCGAGCAGGGCGGCGATGCCCGAGCCCGCGTACACGACCTCATCGAAACGAGCCTGCAGACTCCCGAGGAAAAGGCCAAGCTCGAGGTTCGCGCCGACGAAATCTTCGCCACACTCATCGATTCCGGCGTCGTCGTTCGCACCGAGGTGCCGCCCGCGCCCGACGCTCCGGCTGACGCCGCGCCGGACATCGACTACGCGCTGACGGTCGATCTGCCCGAGGACTTCGCACTCGATCAGCCGCTCTCGCCGTTCTTGCTTGCCGCGTTGGAGCTGCTCGACCCCGAGAGCGAGACCTATACCATGGATCTGATCTCAATGGTCGAGGCAACGCTCGAGGATCCCAAGCAGGTATTGCGCGCACAGGAGCGCGCCGCGCGCGACCGCGCGATGGCCGAAATGAAGGCTGACGGCGTCGATTATGAGGAACGCCTGGAGCGCATCCAGGATGTCACCTACGAAAAGCCGCTCGAGGACTTGCTCGATGCCGCCTTCGACAAGTACTGCCAGGAAGTACCCTGGGCCAACGACTACCAGCTCTCTCCCAAGAGCGTCCTGCGCGATATGCTGGAAAGCGCGAGCGATTTTAAGGGCTATATCCAAAAGCTCGGCATCGCCCGCTCCGAGGGCATTTTGCTGCGTTACCTGGCAGAGGCCTACCGTTCACTCGACCGCACCGTGCCCATCGAGAAGCGCGACGAGCGCCTGCGCGACATTATCTCGTGGCTGGGCTTTGTGGTGCGCTCGGTGGACTCGAGCCTGGTGGATGAGTGGGAGAACGCCGGCAACCCGACAGCCCTCGATGCTGCGCCGCCGCAGGGCATCGACGAGGTCGTGGCGGACCGTCGCGGCTGCACGCTATTGGTGCGCAACGCGCTCTTCCGCCGCGTGACCCTTGCCGCCCGCGAGCACGTTCGCGACCTGGGCGAGCTCGACGACGACTGGGGCATGAGCGAGATCCGCTGGCAAAAAGCACTCGACGCTTACCACGAGCAGCACGAGGAAATCCTCACCGACGGAGATGCCCGCAGCGCCGCGATGTTTTCCATTGACGAGTCCGACGAGAAGACCGCGCACATATGGCACGTGCACCAGATCTTTGCCGACGAGGATGGCGACCACGATTTTGGCATCATGGGCGATGTCGATCTGGACGCCACGCAAGACGGCGGCGAGGTCATCTTCAAAAACTACCGCGTCGGCTTTATCGAGGACCTGCTCGAGGACTAGCCGAACATGCTGGAACGAAACAAGCGGGGCCGTTGGCAATATCGCCAGCGGCCCCGTTTTTTGCGCGATACGCTATCCCCTACTCGGTATCCTCGACCTCATACGAATCCGCCTCGGCTGGCTCATCGTTTGTCTCTGTCGCAGCCCCGCGCGCCTCGTCAAACGCGGCCTTCATGGTCTTGTTGCCCCACGTGAGCTTGCGAATGGTAAGATCGTCGGCCTTCTTGTTGGCTAGGCGCAGATTGTTCTCGGAGGACAGCAACGCCTCCTTGGTTTTCTGCAGATGGCTAATCGTCTTGTCGATCTCATCAATCGCCGTTTGGAACTTGCGGCTCGCGATCTCGTAGTTGCGACCGAAATCATTCTTGAACTTTTCCATCTTGGCTTCGAAGTTCGTGACGTCGATATTCTGCTGTTTGTACTCCGCCAGTTCCTGCTTATAGCGCAGCGAACCCATGGCGGCGTTGCGAAGAAGCGTGATCATGGGAATAAAGAACTGTGGGCGAATCACGTACATCTTCTCGTAGCGATAGCTCACGTCCACGATGCCGGCGTTGTAAAGCTCGCTCTCGGGTTCGAGCAACGTGCAGAGCACCGCGTACTCGCAGCCTTTTTGGCGGCGATCGTGATCGAGCTTCTTAAAGAAGTCCTCGTTTTTGTGCTTGGTCGCAGTCTCGTCGTTCTCGTTTTTCATCTCGAACATAATCGAAATGACCTCGTTGCCGCTCGCGTCGCACTCGCGGAAGATAAAGTCGCCCTTGGTACCCTCGGACGCATCGTTATCCTTCTCGAAGTACGCGTTAGGAAACGCCGTCATGCGCAGACGGTTAAACTCGGTCTCACAGTGCTGCTCGAGCGACTCGCCCACCATCTTGGTGGACAGGCGGACCTTCATGTCCTTAAGGCGCTCGATCTCTTCATCCTTGTAGCGAATCAGGTCATCGCTCGCACGCTTGGCCTGCGCAAGCTCGAGCTCGTGTGCCGCCTTGGCCTGCTCCTCGCGAGAATCGCGCACTGCCAGCTCGCTCGTCAGTTTGGCACGTGCCTCATCGCGCTCACGCTCCGCCGCGGCGACCGCCTCTGACAGGTTCATTTTTGCCATCAGTTCCTGCTCGCGCAGCTGGGCACGCAGGCCCTCGGCCTCTTGCTCGGACTGAGCCTTTGCGGCGGAGAACTTCTCTTGCACCTTCGCGCGATAGTCAGTAAGCGCGCGCTCGGCCTCGCTGCGAGCGGCATCGAGCTCACGCTGCGACTCTGCCGCGGCAGCGGCAAGCGCCATCTCCTGGGCTTTGTCCGCCGCGGCGAGCCTGGCCTGCAGCTCGGCAATCTGAGCGTCGCGCGCAGCTAAATCGTTTTGAGCAGCGTTGCGCGCCGCCGACTCGGCAAGCTTTGCTTCGTCATCTTTGCGCCCAAGCTGCGCACGCAGGCTATCAATCTCACGCTGGAGTTCGGCATTTTCCTTTTGAGCATTGGCTCGTGCCTCTACCGCCGCGCGCTGGCTTGCACTCTCGCGCTCTGCGGCAGCGCCCTCGAGCTTAGCGCGCAGCTCGGCAAGCTCAGCATCGCGCTTGGCAACCTCTTGCGCCAGTTTCTGATCCGCAGTGTTCTTCTGCTCGACAAGCTGAGCGTTGCGCTGAGACTCTGCCTTTTGCAAGGCAGCCGTCGAACGCGAGCGCTCAAGCTCCAGCGCTTGCTCGCCCTCGCGCTGGGCTGCCTTCACACGCTCGTCCAGGTCGCGCGAAAACTCGGCATCGCGTACTTGCTTGACGATATCCGCATAGCCGGACGCATCGACCTTAAAAACTTCGCCGCAATGCGGGCACTTAATCTCGTTCATAGCAGCTCCTCGATGGACGCAAATTTCGACCGCCTACACTCTACCGCGCCGCACGGACAAAAAAGGCGCCGCCGCCATAATGGCAACGGCGCCAGAACCACCACAAAGGTGCCTGTCCCCTTTGTGGTGGTTTGAGTGACAGTTTGAAAATTACAGTCCAAAATAGCCGAGGATTTGATCACGACTTACGGGCTTGTAGTCATTGGCGTCGAGGCCCACATCGTAGCGGTAAATGGGGCGCTCGCGATCGCGGTTGCGTGCGTTGGTGCGGTCACCCCTGCTGTGGATATGCCCATGCAGCATAATGGCGCCACGTGCCTTGCCGTTCCAGCTGAGCATGGGGTAGTGGCTCATCACCAGACGATGACCCTTGGCATAGCCGGGAGCAATCTCCAGGTAATCGCGCACGTCTTCCCAAATTTGCGGGGCGTCGGGATCTTCCCAGTCGCCGTCATGGTTACCGCGGATGAGCGTCGCATTCTTGCATTCGATACGCTCGCGCAGGCGCACCGCCTCCGCCATGGGCAAGCGATACGTAAAGTCTCCCAGGATATAGAGGCGGTCGTCCGCAGCCACGCACTCATTGATGGCATCGATGACCTTGCGGTTCATCTCCTCGACCGAATCAAACGGTCGATCCATGTCGTGCAAGATATTCGTATCGCCCAGGTGCAGGTCGGCGGTAAACCACATCATCGTCTATGCCCTCATTTCGCAATGCATCCAACTCGTGCTAAGTATACAGACACAGCGATGCGGCGGTTAGCCAAAGAGCCCGCCGAACAGTCCGCGGCGGCACTCGTCCTTTTTATTCGAACCTTTGCCCTGGGCGTTCTTATCCTTTTGCTTTTTGCGATCCTGCTCCAGCTCATCGTCATCGAGTAGCATATCCCACTCAAACGGATCATCCGTCAAATCGAACAGGTCATCGTCGTCAAGCATGGCAGCCTCCCTTACCGATTAGCGGGCATCCACCACATAGAGGCCAACGCGCACCTGGTGCCACGGGCTGCGCTCGGGGGCAACCTGTTGCACGCGGGCCTCAAACACGTCCTCGTGGCCGTAATACATCATCAAGGACAGTGGACCGACCTCGTTTCCCGGAACGCAGCCAAGTTTGGTCTTGCCATAGTAGATCGCAACTGCCTCGGGATCATGGGGATTATCGCGCTCGGCACACAGTGTCAGTTTATCGCCCGCTTTAAGATCGCCTAGGACCAAAGCGCCGTCGGCATATTGAAATCCTGCGATATGAAACGACAGAAGAACACGCGAAGGCTCGTACATAGCAGCTCCTCTAACGGCCGGATAAACCGGTGTGTAACCTTATTGAGAAGTCTACGGTCCCGTGCGGACACAAATACATCCTGTCTGCGTCCTTCAATCGTTTGCCTCAACGCTTGCGCGACAGAACGCTTGCAGATAAGATAGGAACACGGATGGCACCCGTTGCCGCGGGTCTTGCCAACTCCGATACACGTTTTCATCGTGAGAAGTGGCCGTCTTCGCTTACGCGGGGGCGGCTATTTCATTCGGCCGATAAACAGACCGAGTTCGATAGCCGCAATCAACAACGCCAATAACGAAATAACATCGCTTACGTTCATACCAAATCCCTTCTAAAGGGAGTTGGCCCATCCGTGCTCCATAACAGTAGTCTAACGCAAAATGCAGGTAATAGGAACACTTGTTCGTATTACCTGCGCCCTTTTCTAATGCACAAACATGCGCACGAACTTGTGCTTCCAGCTTGCGTAGGGCGCATACCGAAACGGCACGTCCAGCCAAGTTGCCTTGTTCACGATACTCTTCTTGTGGCTAAACGTATCGAAGCTCTCGCGTCCATGGTACTGCCCCATACCGCTCGCGCCCATGCCGCCAAAGCCCATATGGCTCGTAGCCAAGTGCATGATCGTGTCGTTGACACAGCCACCGCCAAAGGGCACGTAACGCACGAAGCGCTGCTGAACTGCGCGGTCCTGACTAAAGATATACAGGGCCAGCGGCGTCGGACGATCCGTAATAAACGCTTCGGCCTCGTCTAGGCTCTCAAACGTCAGCACCGGCAAGATGGGACCGAAGATCTCCTCCTGCATCACGGCGTCATCGGGGGTCACGCCGTCTAGGATCGTCGGCTCAATCTTGAGCGACGACTCGCGCGCCGTGCCTCCCAGCACGACCTTATCGGGATCGATCAGCCCGCGCACGCGCGCAAAATGCTTAGCATTGACGATATGCCCGTAATCCTCGTTATCGAGCGGATGCTCGCCAAACATACGGCGGACCTCTTCCTTGATGAGGCCCAGCAGCTCGTCGTGCACGCGCGTATCGACCAGCAGGTAGTCGGGCGCCACGCAGGTCTGCCCTACGTTGAGCCATTTGCCAAAGGCGATACGCCGTGCCGCGACCTTCAAGTTTGCCGTCGCATCCACGATGCAGGGGCTCTTGCCGCCCAGCTCAAGCGTCACGGGCGTGAGGTTTTTACTCGCGCGCTCCATGACGAGCTTGCCGACCGGAACGCTACCGGTAAAGAAGATCTTGTCCCAGCACTCATCGAGCAACGCTTCGTTCTCGGCGCGCCCGCCCTCGACAACCGTCACCAGGCGCGGATCAAATGCCTCTTCACAGATTTGCTTGAGCACCGCGCTCGATGCCGGAGCATAGGCACTCGGCTTGATGACCACGGTATTGCCCGCGGCAAGGGCGCCGGCGAGCGGCTCGAGTGTTAGCAAAAACGGGTAGTTCCACGGAGCCATGATGAGCGTGACGCCATAGGGCACGGCTTGCGTTTTGCACGCGCTCACGGCGTTGGCAAGGTCACACGGACGCAGGCGCGGACGACTCCATCGAGCCACGTGAGCGATCTGATGACGAATCTCGGAAAGCGACGTGCCGATCTCGCACATATATGCCTCGTCATGCGACTTTCCCAAATCGGTCTTGAGTGCATGGGCGATATCGGCCTCGTGCGCCCGTACCGCATCGCGTAAACTCACGAGCGCGCGACGTCGGGCATCAACATCAAACGTAGCGTGCGTTTTAAAGTAAGTGCGCTGATCGCCGACGATGCGCGCAATTTCCTCGGTGTTCATGGCACCCTCCTAGTTCTCGTCCTCAAACATACCACCCGCGACGACCTCGTACATACGCTCGAGCTCCAAGCGGTCCATCAAAAGCGGAACGGGGTACAGCGGATTGGCCTCGGCATCGGCATGCGCCGCCATCTCGGGAATGTCGGAGCGGCGAATGCCCGAGACATATTTGGGGATTCCCAGGATCTCGTTCATGCGGTCGACCCAATCGATAAAGGCCTCGGCCGCAAGACTATCCTGCGCGGTAGCCGGCGCAATGCCCGCCATGCGAGCAAGATCGGCAAGCTTGGGGGCGGCGGCGTCACCATAAGCGCGAAGCATGTGCGGCAGGATGATCGCGTTGGCCAAACCGTGCGGAATTCCGTATCGGCCGCCCAGACTGTGCGCGATGGCATGCACATATCCGACATAGGAGCGGGTAAACGCAACGCCCGCCTTATACGCCGCCGAAAGCATATTGCGACGAGCGCGCATGTCGTCACCATGTTCATAGGCCTCGAGCAAATTGTCGTGGATAAGCTGCACCGCCTGTCGCGCCATCTTGCGCGTATAGGGCGTGGTGCTTCGCCCGATAAAGGCCTCAACGGCATGCGTCAGGGCGTCCATGCCCGTCTGCCCCGTAATGGAAGCGGGCAAGCCGCACGTAAACTCGGGGTCGTGGACTGCAAAACGCGGGATGAGCACAAAGTCGTTAATGGGGTATTTGTAGTGCGTCCCGTCATCGGTAATTACCGCCGCAAGCGTGACTTCGCTTCCCGTACCGGCGGTAGTGGGAACGGCGATGAGCAGCGGCAGGCGACGATGAATCCGCAGCAGGCCACGCATCTTGTTGATGGGCTTGTTTGGCTGCGCAATGCGTGCGCCCACGCCCTTGGCACAGTCCATGGCCGAGCCACCGCCAAAGCCGATAATGGCCTGGCAGGCGCTCTCTCGATACAGGGACGCCGCTTCTTCCACGTTTGAAACCGTGGGGTTTGCACGCGTTTCGGCATAGACCGTAACGCCAATCCCCCTGCATGCGAGCGCCGTCTCGAGCGGTGCCGTGAGCCCCAGACGGGCAATGCCGGGATCCGTCACGATAAGGACCTTCTGGATCGAGCGCTTTTGAAGCACCGCGGGCACATCCTCGGCATGCTCTAAAATGCGCGGCTCGGTATAGGGCAGGATCGGCAATGCAATGCGAAAAACCGTCTGATATGTTCGGCACCAGGCACGACGGGCTAGATGCATAAAGGAAACTCCTTCATTTGTTGATAGGTCAACATTTGCTCGCCCGATTGTACTCAGCGGCGGTCAAAGACGGCCTGCCAATCGTTAATCAATCAACATCTTCATATCTCAAAATTGTTTTATTAAAAATCATTCCTAATAGGCTTCACATTTGGTTGCATTTATGGATAATAGAACTCGTCAAGACGCACGTCCGGAGAGGGCCCTTACGGGACCGGACGAGCGCACAATCGCCATCGATCGAAAGGATCGAATCATGAAGTTTGTTTGCCCCGTTTGCGGTTATGTGGAAGAGTTCGACGGCGACCAGCTGCCCGAGGATTTTAAGTGCCCCCAGTGCGGCGTTCCCGGTTCTCGTTTCCTGAAGCAGGAGGAGGGTCAGCTCGAGTGGGCTGCCGAGCACGTCGTGGGCGTCGCCAAGATGGAGGGCGTCTCCGAGGACATCGTTGCCGACCTGCGCGCCAACTTTGAGGGCGAGTGCTCCGAGGTCGGTATGTACCTGGCCATGGCTCGCGTCGCTCATCGCGAGGGTTATCCCGAGATCGGCCTGTACTGGGAGAAGGCTGCCCACGAGGAGGCCGAGCATGCCGCCAAGTTCGCCGAGCTCCTGGGCGAGGTCGTGACCGACTCCACCAAGAAGAACCTCGAGATGCGCGTTGAGGCCGAGAACGGCGCCACCGCCGGCAAGACCGATCTTGCTAAGCGCGCCAAGGCCGCTGGCCTCGATGCCATCCACGACACCGTGCACGAGATGGCTCGCGACGAGGCTCGCCACGGCAAGGCTTTCGCCGGCCTGCTCAAGCGCTACTTCGGCTAAGCCAGCAACCTGAGACATAACCTCTAGCTCGATGAGGCCCGGACCGCATGGTTCGGGCCTTTTTCGTGCCTCATAAACTTGTTAACTACCTGAAATAGGACCGCCTTCGGCATCGGCTTCTCGTCAAAAACTAAGTGAGTAGACTTTTTGGAACTTGCCGAGCAGACCATCCATATCACTTTATAAAGCCGCAGGTAAATGCCTTGTTGCAAAACGACCTAGTCGCCAAAGTGCCAAAAGTCTACTCACTTAGATTCGCAGCCGTCCACGATCGAGCCATTTTGTGTCTAACGGGCATCTTTCCGTCGATTACTCCCAATTTTGTCCAGTCAACGAATAGTTCAGACCTGAGTAATGTCTCAGCCCTTTGCTCATCTGAGCTTTTATCACGATATTCAGCATCGAGCATCCTGCATACGGCCTTAACGATCGCGCGGAATCTATCCTCATCCGATATCTGTCTGTGTGTCAGGAGAAGCACATCGTAGCCCATGGCCTGAAGGGCCGTCATGCGGTCAGCGTCACGCAAGCCATCCCCTGCGCGTCCGTGCGAGGCCTTTCCCTGACATTCAATGGCCACCTGTCGCCTGCCGTCCGGCGAAGACAGAAGTATGTCGATATATACACGGGACTTTCCCACAATCGCTCGAGCACTTGTGCTTAGCATCACTTCAACATTAAGCTCTATGTCGCAAAAGCCTACGCCTCCCAGGGATCGCGGCAGTGCAAGTAGCAAATACGCCTCGACCTCAAAAGGCGACGCGGCACCCAATGGAACAAGTTGCGACACCGTCCTAAATCTATTGCCGTAACGTATCCCGCAAACATCTGAACAAAAACGGTCAAGGTCTCCGCCCAAAACCAAAGCGTCTCGACGCCATAAATTTGAAGCGGCGCCGCTCTCGGACGGGCAGCGCACCCAACCGAACGTTGTCGAAATCGCACCCGAATCAATTGCACGCGAAAGCTCCGCCTCGAGTGCCGTCGGCAGGGCGCACACCGCAAACAAGCCGCACATCTCCGCCAATACAAAAAGAAGTTGGAGATCCGTCAGATGCCGCGACATGATAAATGCCGTCAGTAGAGGAGACGTAACCAAAAATCCATGCTCCGTTTCCAGCACGGATTCCCTGGGGAGCTCACCAAGAAACAGCCGCTGCTTAATGCTGGCAGGGCAAGTCCGTTTGTTTCTCGTCCGAACCAATGTATACAACGGAAAACCGAGCGCAACCGCAGCTGTCGGGTTGCGGGCGAGATCATATCGCTGCCGGTCTTCTTCCGGTCGTGGAAGCGGCGGGCACAAAGCGCGGACTTGAGGAGGCAAACGCCAGTACCTAAAAGCCGATATGTCACAAAGTAGATCCTTCATAGGCACAGGAAAACACGGATTTCAACCCAGTCGGTCTCCCATTGGCGCAAACGCAACAAAAATGGCACCGAACGGACTGCTAAGTTTTCAACAGCCCTCCCCAACTGGCCAAAAGCTTGCCAAGAGCTGGACGAAGCCCTGTTGAAAACTCATTTTTTCTCATGCGGAAGCTTTGCACGGCAAGTGAGTAGACTTTTTGGAACATCCCGATCAGACCGGTCATCCTGCTTCTCAAAACCACAGGTAGATAGCTTGTGGCAAAACGGCCTGGTCGCCAAAGTACCAAAAGTCTACTCACTTAGATTGCAGAGCTCCCCCATTAGCTGCAATTCCAAGGTATTAAGCACTTTCGGACTCAGGTCGTCATACTGGACAAGAATTTGAGTTGAGTTTTCAGGAACAAATGCGCCATCGGCGCACCAATAACAGTCACTGATATCGATGAACGGAATGCCCGAGCGCGTGAGAGCCCGCGCAAAAGAGCTTCCGCCCGTTCCGCGCTCCGCAAATACAGTGCAGTAAAGACCCGCGTCTGCATGCTCAATCGAGACCTCCCCTGCCGGAAACGCTTTCCGCACAAGCGACGCCAGGCCATCACGCGCCTCGCGAGCACGAACGCGTACGCGGTTCGCATGTCGCTCGTAATCACCCGATTCCAGCAAACGAGCCAAAGCGACCTGGTCAACAGAACTCACCGACGAGGCGTAAAAACCAAGGTTGCGCCTAAACCGCTCAATTAGCTCATCAGGCAACACCATGTACGCTAGACGCAACGCCGATGAAAGGCTCTTCGAAAACGTGTTGGTGTAGATGACCGATTGAGCGGCATCGATCGACGCGAGCGCGGGAATCGGCTTGCCGGCTAGACGAAACTCGCAATCAAAGTCATCCTCAATGAGATACCGACCTGGTCGCTCGGCGGCCCAGCTCAGCAGCGCATATCGGCGCGCAATGCTCGTCACAAGGCCGGTCGGATACTGATGGGACGGCATCAGGTGAAGGACATCGGTCCCGCTTTTCTGCAGAGTGTTCAAGTCCACGCCCTCATCATCCAACGGGATATGTCGAACTTTGCAGCCCATAGCCTGGTAGATGCGCGTCAGACGCAAATAGCCCGGGTCCTCAACGGCATACACCTTGTCAGCGCCAAGCAACTGAACCAACATGGTATCGAGCAGCTGGGCGCCCGCGCCGATAACAATGTTATTAGGATCGATATTCATGCCCCTTGTCCCGCGCAGATGGTGAGCAATTGCGCGTCGTAGCCGAGCGGTGCCCTGTGCCGGTGCGGGCGAAAAGATCTCGCGTTCGTCTTCGGATGCCAGCGTCGCCCGTAGCGCGCTTTGCCAAAGTCGCGCCGCCTCCAAAGCGGAAGGAGAAAGTGCGTCGAATCGCTCGACCTGTCTGTTGACATCATGCGCGCTGGGGCCCACAGAGACGGCATCTCGGTCGATACTCCCCGTAGCCAAAGGCAAAACTGGTGCATCCGGAAGCTCGCAAGCGTAGTAGCCACGACGCGGCATTGAGCAAATATAGCCCTCGGCAAGTAGCTGGCTATATGCATTCTCGATGGTAATGACACTGATTCCCAGATGGCTGGCAAAGGCGCGCTTAGACGGAAGATGCTCCCCCGCCGCAATGCGCCCAGCAACAATATCGTCTCGAATTTGCTGGTAAACATATTCATAGAGCGATGCTTCGCCGCGTTTTTCCAAATTGTAGTCAAGCATGAGCATATCACCTGACCTTATTAAGCCATTCAATCTGGTATTAGTCTGACCTTGTTATTATCTCGAAAACTGAGTATTTCGCCATACCCAGCTCCCCGATAGGATGTTCCGTCAAGCAATGCACATGCCAACCAAGGGAGCAACCATGGCAGAACAGACCAGCAAGGCCGATCGCGTCAAACTCAATCGAGAGCTCGCGCAGATGCTCAAGGGCGGCGTCATCATGGACGTCACCACGCCCGAGCAGGCACGCATCGCCGAGGAGGCAGGCGCCTGCGCCGTCATGGCACTCGAGCGTATCCCGGCCGACATCCGTGCCGCAGGCGGCGTCTCGCGCATGAGCGACCCCAAGATGATCAAGGGCATCCAGGAGGCCGTCTCCATCCCCGTTATGGCCAAGTGCCGCATCGGCCACATTGTCGAGGCGCAGGTCCTTCAGGCCATCGAGATCGATTACATCGACGAGTCCGAGGTTCTCTCCCCTGCTGATGACGTCTATCACATCGACAAGACCCAGTTTGACGTGCCGTTTGTCTGCGGCGCCCGCAATCTGGGCGAGGCGCTACGCCGTGTTGCCGAGGGCGCCACGATGATTCGCACCAAGGGCGAGCCGGGCACGGGCGACGTCGTTCAGGCTGTGCGTCACATGCGCAAGATCCAAAAGCAGATCCGCGACGTTGTCGCTCTGCGCAATGATGAGCTCTTTGAGGCAGCCAAGCAACTGCAGGTTCCGGTCGAGCTGGTACGCGAGGTTCATGCCACGGGCAAGCTTCCCGTGGTGAACTTTGCCGCCGGCGGCGTAGCGACCCCCGCCGACGCCGCGCTGATGATGCAGCTGGGCGCCGAGGGCGTCTTTGTCGGCTCGGGCATCTTTAAGAGCGGCGACCCTGCCAAGCGCGCCGCCGCCATCGTCAAGGCCGTGGCGAACTTCACCGATGCCAAGCTCATCGCCGAGCTTTCGGAGGACCTGGGCGAGGCCATGGTGGGCATCAACGCCGACGAGATTGAAATCATCATGGAGGAGCGCGGGCGCTAGTCCAGCAGAAAGGATCGCACATGAGCGATTATGCAGACCAAACGGTCGCCGTGCTGGCGGTCCAAGGCGCTTTTGCCGAGCACGAGGCAAGACTATCCGAGCTGGGCGCACACTATATTGAGCTGAGGCAGGCGGCCGATTTGCGGCAGAACTTTGATCGCCTGGTCCTCCCTGGCGGCGAGTCCACCGTTCAGGGCAAGCTGCTTGACGAACTGGGGATGCTCGAGGAGCTTCGTGCCCGTATCGCTGAAGGCACGCCGGTCCTGGGCACCTGCGCCGGCCTGATTCTACTGGCTCACGACCTTGCCGCCCACGATGACAAGGGAACACCGCGCCTGGCAACCATGGATGTGCTCGTTGAGCGTAATGCCTATGGCAGACAGCTCGGCAGCTTTCGCACCAAGGGGTGGGTAGGAGGTATCGAAGGTGAAGTGCCGTTAACGTTTATCCGTGCACCCCGCATCGTCAAGGTGCACGGCAATGCCAAGGCCTTGGCCGAAGTCGATGGCCGTATCGTCGCCGCCCGTCAAGACAAACAGCTCGGTGTCACCTTCCACCCCGAGCTCGACGACGACACGCGCCTCCACGAGTTCTTCCTCCAAATGTAGGCAGAAAACAAACGAGCGTTGATTTTCGGACGCATAGCGATAGACGACCACATTTGCCCAGATAAAGCCGACCAAAATAAACCTGTCCCTTTTTGGCAGGTTTGGACTATGGGAACGCCGATGTTTTTGTACCGACAGCGAGCGCCGCCCAGGGCGAACAAGTTGGCATGAAAAAGGCGAGGCATAGACCTTCTGGTCATGCCTCGCCTTTTGAATGACAAATTGTCGCCCTGGGCGGCGCGCAGCGTCAACTAGTTACGCGGTTTGGTAAAATCGCGTAACTAATTAGAAACGGTTGCCGCGGAAGCCGCCGCCATTGCGGCCGCCACGATCGCCACCGCGACCGCCGCGGTCGTTACCACGGTTGCCGCTAAAGCCACCACGGTTGCCGCCGCGGTCGCCATAGCCACCACGGTTGCCGCCAAAGCCGCCTCGACCGCCGCGGTCGCCGCCACGGTCACCAAAGCCGCCGCGGCCGCCGCGATCGCCACCGCGACCGCCACGGTCGCCGCCACGGCCACCGCGATCACCAAAGCCGCCGCGACCGCCGCGGTCGCCGCCACGGCCACCGCGATCGTCACGGCCGCCGCGAGGACCGCGGTCCTCGTCCAGGCCCATGGCGACGAGCGGAGCGATAACCTTATCGAGAGCGGCCATCAGCTCGGTGGCCTCCTCGTAAGAAAGCTCGGGCAGGAGCTTCTCCTTCTTGTTGGCAAGCTCGACCAGACCCTCAGCGGCATCCTCGGCAGCGAAGACGACGATCTTGCGCATATCGCCCTCGGCGTCGTCGATGCGGCCGACCAGATCGGCAGCCTCGGCCTCGGCCATCAGACCATCGAGCTCACGAAGGCGCATGCCCAGCAGGTCGGACATTTCCTTCTGCTCCATCTTGGGCTTGAGGTCAAGGAGCTTGATGGCGCGCTCGATGTTCGCCATGCGCTCGGCCTTGGCCTCCTCCTCCTTGGAAATAGCAAAGCGACGGCTACGCAGCAGGCGGGCGGCCTTCTGCATCTTGTCCATCAGCTCTTCGTCATCGTAATCAGCGGCGGCCTCGACAACCTCGGCCTCCTCCTCGGCGGAAACCTCGTCAGCAGCCTCAACCTCGGCAGCTTCGGTCTCCACGGTCTCGACTGCCTCGACCTCGGCAGCCATGGTCTCGTTCTCGGTCTCGTTCATGATCTCTTCGTTCTCGGACATGAGACTCCTTCTTGGCCCTCTCGGGCATCATCGCCCCATTCGCGGGGCCCGTCGCGCACTCTTTGCGCTTTAAACATTCATGCCTCTCGGCAAAACGTCCATTAGTTTATGGTGTCGCCATCCAATCTAGCTGCAGAATCTATGTGCACACATTAATGCGACATGTGCGACTCGCGACGAGCGTACACCAGCGACGTCACGAACCCGACCACGGCAATTACAGCCGCCACACGTACGGCAGCTGCAAATCCAATCGCCTGGTCAACGTCCGTCGCAACGCCAGCGGCGCCGGCAGTCGCCGCAGAACTCGAGAGCAGACCGATAAACAGCGACGGGCCAAACGATGCGGCAATCATGTTCCACGTGTTAAGCAATGCCGTTCCGTGAGGATGCTCAGCGGCAGGCAGCGTCTCCAAGCCGGCCGTTTGCGAGGGACTCAGCACCAAACCGACTCCGGCATACACCACAACGGTCAGCGCCACGACGACGCCGATGTTCATGCTTGCCGCCGTCATCGAGATGGCAGTCTGTCCCACGGCAATCAGGGCAAAGCCGACCGGCAGCAGCGGCCATGCGCCACGGGCGTCCATCACGCGTCCGCCCACAATCGAGGTCACGGCGTTGCAGGCAATCGCCGGCAAAATGAGCAAGCCCGCAACAAGGGCGGTCATGCCGTATGCGCCCTCAAAATAGAGCGGCAACAAAACGCTCATCGAGAACGTCGTCATCATCGACACCACCACAAGCAGGCACGCAGGCCAAAAGCGAACGCTCGCCATGGGACGCACGTTAAGCACCGGATGTTCGAGCTTGAGCTGACGGGCCGCAAACAGGCCGAGCAGCACAATGGCGGCGAAAAGTGCCACGATACCGGCAATCAGATTGGTCGAGAACTCGCCTACGGAATACACAAATGCCGTAATGCCGGCCGCGAGCAAAACAACCGACAGAATATCAAGCGTGGTATTCGAGCGCTCTCCGACATTCTGGACATGCTTTACGCCCGCCGCAGCGACCACAATGCCGCCCACCAGCGGCACTACGAACACCGCCCTCCAGCCAAACAACGTGCACATAAGACCACTGATCACGGGTCCAAACGCCGGCCCCAACGTAATGCAGGCACCGACCAAGCTCAGATACAGGCCGAGCTTCTCGCGCGGAGCGCAAGACAGCACCACGTTCATCATGAGCGGGAACAAGATGCCCGATCCCGCAGCCTGCAAAATACGACTTGACAGCAAAACGCCAAACGACGGAGCGACCAGGCACAGAACTTCGCCGGCGACCATGCATCCGCATGCGAAAAACAGCAGCTTGCGCGTCGAGAAACGGCCGGACAGGAAGGCCATGATGGCCGTAAAGATCGACGTCACGATCATGTAGCCCGAAACGAGCCACTGCGCCGTGGTGGCACTCACCGAAAAGGCCGCCATAATGTCGTGCAACGCCACGTTAATGATGTTCTCGTTAAACGCGGCAACAAAGGCTGCAATATACATTACGACGAGAATTGCCGCAGTGGCCGATGGCGGTGCTTGAACTTGTTGCTGAGATTTGCTCCCCATGCATTTCCTTCCTCTTGGAACGACAGTCGCATCGCCCCAGAGGAACAGTCCAGGGCGAAAATGAGCCCTAGACTTACGCCAGACGCCGTACACGACGAGTCTGGCAACATGGTCCAACATTGAAAGATTGTAACGCGGACGCACAGCTTTCCTTCCGCGCTATTATTAAAAGTCCACGAAAGCATGAGACATGAGGAGCCCGCCATGATTAAGCCCATCATGAAATCCGAGTTCTTTTTGCGCCTGTCTTCCGAAGACGCGGGACCCGACGATGCCGCGACCGGGCAGGACCTCCTGGATACGCTCCACGAACATGAGCATGAGTGCGTGGGGCTCGCCGCCAACATGATCGGCGTACGCAAACGCATCATCTGCGTAAAGGACGGCAATAGGGCGCTGCTGATGTACAACCCTCAAATTCTTGAGCAGGTCAATGCCTATCAGACGAGCGAAGGATGCCTCTCGCTGATCGGCGAGCGTCCCTGCACCCGCTATCGCCGCATTAAGGTTGAGTATTTGGACGAGAACTTCGTCCACCGCATCAAAAACTTCTCGGGCTACACCGCCGAGATCATCCAGCACGAAATCGACCACTGCAACGGAATCGTTATTTAGTTCCGCCGATTCAAGAAAGCCCCCCGCAGCCAAGCAACTGCAGGGAGCTTTTCATAGTGCGGAGCTTCTATCCCACTAGTTCTGACGGTAGTGATCGAAGAAGTCGGCGAGGTCTTCGAGCGACTCTTTGAGCACTTCCATGCGCGGCAGGTACACGATGCGGAAGTGGTCGGGCTCGGCCCAGTTAAAGCCGCCGCCGCGCGTGATGAGGATCTTCTTCTCGTGCAGCAGATCGAGGGCAAACTGCTCGTCATCGGTGATGTTGAACTTCTTAACATCCATCTTGGGGAAGATGTAGAACGCCGCGCGCGGCTTGACCACCGAGATGCCGTCGATCTTGCTGAGCGCCTCATACACAAAGTTGCGCTGCTCGTAGACGCGACCGCCGGGGCGGATGTAGTCGTTGACCGACTGATGGCCGCCGAGCGCCGTCTGGACGATCGACTGGGCCGGCACGTTGGAGCACAGACGCATGTTAGAGAGCATGTTGACGCCCATGATGAAGTCGCTCATGCAGCGCTGGTTGCCCGAAAGCACCATCCAGCCAATGCGATAGCCCGCGATCATATGCGACTTGGACAGGCCGCTAAACGTAATGCAGGGCAGATCGGGAGCGAGCGAGGCAATCGAGACGTGCTCGTAGCCGTCCATGCACAGACGGTCGTAGATCTCATCGGCAAAGATCATCAGCTGATGCCTGCGCGCAACCTCGACGATGCCCTCGAGCACCTCGCGCGGATAGACAGAACCCGTGGGGTTGTTGGGGTTGATGATGACGAGGGCCTTGGTCGCGCTCGTGATCTTGGACTCCATATCCTCCAGGTCGGGATACCAATCCGCCTGCTCGTCGCATAGATAGTGCACGGGATGACCGCCGGCAAGGGTTGCGCACGCCGTCCAGAGCGGATAATCGGGGCTGGGGATCAGAATCTCGTCACCATTGTCGAGCAGCGCGTTCATCGAAAGCTGAATGAGTTCGGACACGCCGTTGCCCGTGTAGATATGCTCCATCTGAACATTGGGCAGCCCCTTGATCTGCGAGTACTGCATGATCGCCTTGCGCGCAGAGAACAGGCCGCGCGAGTTGGAATAGCCTTCGCAGTCGGGCAGCTGGTGGCGCATGTCCTTGATAACCTCGTCGGGCGTGCGGAAACCGAAGGGCGCCGGGTTACCGATATTGAGCTTGAGGATGCGCTCGCCCTCGTCCTCCATACGGGCGGCCTCGTCGACGACGGGGCCGCGCACGTCATACAGGACGTTATCGAGCTTGGTGGATTTAGAAAAAGTGCGCATGGTGGTGCTCCTTGCAATTTGAGCTGAGGGATGGGGTTCGGGCTTGGAATCGTTGCGGGGTGATGATGCCTCGCCTTGATCGGCGTCGCCGGCAAGCAGCCAGGTAACATCGACCTCCAAAATACGGGCGAGCAGCTCAGCCACATCGCGCCGCGGGATCGTCTTGCCGCTCACATATTGGCTCATCTGACTCTTGCCGAGTTTTTTGCCGAGCATCTCCGATGCGCGGATCACGTCCGACTGGCGAACGTCGCGATCGGACATAGCCTGTCGCAGGCGATCGCTAAACGTCTCTTGGGCCACTAGAACCTCCTTGCTGGCAAAGTTCAATTTATAGAACACGAATTGAACCAGGGTTCAATTTAGCAAGCAGTATAGCGCCGTACCTCATTCGAAAGTTCAATTTCATAAGAAAATGTATCGGACTCCGAGATTTGCCCAAAGCGAACAATGGTGTGTACACGTTTAGAGGTATTCGAGGAAACGGGCGGCGGCAAGCGAAACATCGGCCGTTCGATATATGGCGTTGATCTGCCGATGGGGATGTCCCTCGAGCGAACGCACGGCAACATCGAACTGACAACGGCGCAAGATGAGCGCGGGAAGAATGCTCACACCCAGGCCGTCCTCAACCATGGCCATAATCGCATAGTCATCCCAGGTCGACAGCTTGGAGCACACCGTCAGTCCCGCCCGACGGAACAGCGGCGTAATCTCGTCATCGGTGCCGCGTTCTAGCAGAATAAACTGCTCGTTGGCTAAATCGGCAAGAGAAACGACCTCCGCCGTGGCAAGCAAAGAGTCTGCCGGTACTACCGCCATCAACTCGTCGCGCACCAAAGACCGCGATGCCATGCCGTTTTCTCGGGGCTCACGCGGGATAAAGCCCAGGTCACAACGACCCTCAGCCACCCATTGTTCAATCTCTGAGTAATCGCCCATCAGCAGCTCGTAATCGACATCCGGATGATCGGCGCGAAAGCGCGCGATCACCGGCGGCAGTACATGAGTCGCCACACTCGAAAACGTACCGATACAGATCTTGCCGCGCATGAGCCCTCGCATCTCGTCCACGCGTCGCTGCAGGCGGCCAAACTCTTCGCATAACGCCTCGACTGCCGGCATGACCTGCCGCCCGTCGGCAGAAAGCACCACGCCCTCGCGGCTGCGATCAAGCACCTTAAAACCCCAGTCTGCCTCAAGGTCGCCCACCATGCGGCTCACGCCCGACTGCGAATAGCTCAGCCGCTCTGCAGCACGCGTAAAGCTGCCGGCACGCACCGTCTCGAGCAGCACTTGCATCTTTTGGATATTGGTCTCCATGGCACGTCCCCACCCTTGTATGAGTTTTTGTCATGTTTTCCATGCATTATATTCGCTTTTCTTCTAAAGCCAGTTCACCCATAGTGAACATGCTCGGATATAGAGGGGATGGAAGCGCATGAACAACGGACTGTTTACGTACTTAGCAGCATTGCTATTGTTTGGCTCCAACGGCATCATCGCCGCTGCCATCGCGCTGCCGAGCTCCGATATCGTGCTGCTACGCACGTTTTTGGGCGCTCTCTCGCTTGTCACTATCCTCGCCATCACCCAACACCATAAGTTGCAGGCGCCATCTCGTCCCCGCGAAGCCGCGGCCCTCCTCCTCTCGGGAGCTGCGCTGGGCGCCAGCTGGATTTTTCTGTTCCGCGCCTACCAGACGATCGGCGTCGGCGTATCCTCGCTGCTGTACTACTGCGGCCCCATCATTGTCATGGCGCTCTCCCCGCTCATCTTTGGCGAAAAGCTGACCGGCGGCAAAATCGCCGGCTTTGTCGCCGTTGCTTGCGGTGCTTTTCTCATTGCAGCGCAAGGTCTAGGCGGCAATATGCCCATTGCGGGCATCGTCTGTGGAATCGCCTCGGCCTTCTGCTATGCATTGATGGTCATCGCCAGCAAGGGTGCGCCGCACATCGAGGGCCTCGAGAACTCCGCGCTCCAGGTGAGCGCCGCCTTTGTGACCGCACTGGTCCTCACGCTCATCACGCAGGGCGCTCCCTCGTTCCTGTCCGCCGGCGTCGCCGCCAGTATTGATTGGCACGCCGTCGCTATGCTCGGCGTCGTCAACACCGGCATTGGTTGCCTGCTCTACTTTAGCGCCGTCGCCAAGCTGCCCGTCCAGACCGTCGCCGTCGTCGGCTACCTCGAGCCGCTTTCGGCGGTCGTGTTCTCGGCCGCCCTTTTGGGTGAAGCCATAACACCGGTCCGCCTGCTGGGCGCCGCGCTTATCATCGGCGGCGCGATTTTTTGCGAACTCGCCGGCAAACGCGCAAACGCCAAGGCTGGCATCGCCCAGACAGCACGTGCTTAAAAGCCCCTGCTTTGAAATGCTACCTGCGTAGATAAATAATCCCCAGCTGAGGATTATTGTCTAAAATAACCCGATGTGCCAAACTGCTCTTGTATGTATAAAGACGGCATAAAGTTTTTTGTCCTAGACAGATAACCGGATGTCTAAGGGAGTCCTCGTGGCACACAACAAACTGGAGGCAAACCTCCAAGGCCAGCATGGGCAGGGCGGGCACGGAGCCATTCCCCTCTCCGCTGGCATGCTGCTCGTAACGCTCGGCGTCGTCTATGGCGACATCGGCACGAGCCCCATGTACACCATGAAATCAATCGTCGCCAACAACGGCGGCATCGGTACCGTCAGCGAAGACATGATCTTGGGAGCGCTTTCGCTTGTCATCTGGACCATGACGCTCGTGACCACGGTCAAGTACGTGGTTATCGCCATGAAGGCCGATAACCACAACGAGGGCGGCATCTTCGCCCTATTCAGCCTCGTGCGCAAGGTGGCGCCATGGCTGATTCTCCCCGCCATGATCGGCGGCGCGGCGCTGCTCGCCGACGGCATCCTCACCCCCGCCGTCACGGTTACCACGGCCATCGAGGGCTTGCGCACTATCGAGTGGGGCCACGCGCTTTTGGGCGACGGCCAGACCAACGTCATCATCATCACCATCATCATTATCTGCGGCCTATTTGCCATGCAGCGCGCCGGTACCTCGTCGATCGGTAAGCTGTTCGGCCCGCTCATGACGCTGTGGTTCCTGTTCCTGGCAGGCGCCGGCCTGTTCAACATGCTCGGCAACCTATCCATCCTGCGCGCGCTCAACCCCATCCGCGGCATCATGTTCCTGTTCTCGCCCATCAACCACTCGGGCATCATGGTGCTCGGCTTTGTCTTCCTGTCGACGACCGGCGCCGAGGCCCTCTACTCGGACATGGGCCACGTTGGCAAGGCCAACATCTATGCATCCTGGCCGTTTGTTAAGGCGGCCCTTATCCTCAACTATCTGGGTCAGGGAGCTTGGCTGCTCGCCAATAACTCCAACCCCCAGATGCTCGCGATGGATATCGTCAACCCGTTTTATATGATGCTTCCCGAGCCCCTGCGCCCCTTTGCCATCGTACTTTCGGCCGTAGCGGCCATCATCGCCTCGCAGGCGCTCATCACCGGCTCGTTCTCGCTGGTATCCGAGGCCACGCGCCTCAACCTTATGCCGCATCTGCGCATCCACTACCCCAGCGACACCAAGGGCCAGCTCTATATTCCGCTCGTCAACAACATCATGTGGGTCGGCTGCATCTTCATCGTGCTGCTGTTCCAAAACTCCGAGCGCATGGAGAGCGCCTACGGCCTCGCCATTACCGTGACCATGCTCATGACCACGACGCTTTTGACGAGCTATATCGCTGGCATTCTCAAGCACAAGCTGGGCGCCTGCGTCTTCGCCCTGCTCTTTGGTGCCATTGAGCTGTGCTTCTTCGCCTCGTGCCTCACCATGTTCTTTGACGGCGGCTATGTGATGATCTTCCTGGCCGCACTGCTGTTTGGCCTTATGTACGTGTGGCGCCGTGGCACCGCCATCGAGCGCACGCAGACGATTCTGTTGCCCGTCTCCAAGTACATCGATCAGCTCAACCGCCTGCGCAACGACGAGACCTATCCCGTGCTCGCCGACAATCTGGTATTTCTCACCAACAGCCCCGACCCGCTCACGCTCGACCGCGACGTGCTCTATTCCATCCTGGACAAGCACCCCAAGCGCGCCAAGGCATATTGGTTCATCAACGTGCACGTTACCGACGAACCCTATACGCACGAGTATTCCGTCGAGACCTTTGGCACGGACTTTTTGTTCCGCGTGCGCTTGGACCTGGGCTTTAAGGTCAACCAGCGCATCAATGCCTACCTGCGTCAGATCGTTGGCGACTTGATGGCATCGGGCGAGCTGCCGCCGCAGCATCACACCTACTCCATCTACGAGACGCGCGGCAACGTGGGCGACTTCCGTTTTTGCATGCTGCGCAAGATGCTTGCTCCCGAGACGGACATCAACCGCAACGACCATCGCGTGATGGCCATCAAGTATGCCGTCCGCCGCGCCTGCGGAAGCCCGGCACGCTGGTACGGTCTTGAGAACTCGGCCATCATCATCGAGTACGTACCGCTCTTTGCCCGCATGCGTCCAGCAGTCAAGCTCGTACGCACCCAGGTGCCACTCGAGGTCCAAATCGAGGAAGCCGAGGAAATGGAAGTCGATATCTTCTCGGACGACCTGGTCAACGGCAACGAGGCCGGTAAGGACATGAACGTCGATCCCACCGAGCTGCTCGAGAGCGTCGCCGATACGCCCGAACAGCAACAGCTCGACGGCCTCGAGAGCGAACAACTCAACGACGCCAACTTCTAGCAACGCCACAAATCAACGACAGCGGCCCTGCGCCTCACGAGAGACGCAGGGCCGCTTTGCATTGCAGTAAAGCTAACGGCTACGAACGGCGCGGCTCGGGAACCACGAGCCTATCGGGGCTCGCGCCCTCGGCATCCATCAGGCTCACGTAGCGAATCGACGGATCCCCATACATCGCGTAGTAATAATTGCCCGTGCGCGCACTAAAGCATCCGGTGTAGATAGTCTTCTCGAACTTGCCATCGCCCATCCTGGACGCTCCCTCGATCATCACCACGCCCTCGAGCGAGCGGAACATGCGAACGACGTTTTCGGTCTCGCTCTCCTTTTGCGGGTAATTGGCATTGAGGTACGCCGCCTTTACAAAACGGCTCGGCGAATAGCAGTCACCCGGAATACCGCGCATGCCGGCACCCGCGCCATAGGGCTTGAGCTCGGCGCCACGCCATGTCGCCGTCTGCGGAAAATCGCTTGTGGCCGTGATATAGGTGCGCAGGTTTTCCATGTGCCACGGGAAGGTGGGCTGATTGGCAAGGGTATCGACCGGATCGTCGTATACATGCAGGCCGTCAGCCATCATCTCGACCACGATGCTGCGCTGGCTGTCGCCGATAATCCAATGGAGCAGCGACACGCCCAGCCCCTCTCCGGCAGATTTGGCGACAATCACCGTGTCGCGCAGCGCGTCCTCGACCTCATCGACCGTCGAGAACGTCGCTGCCACCCACAGGGGAAACTCATAGGCCGCGATATTGTTCTTGCCGTCGACAGGGCCCTCGGCATACTCGGCATAACCCGGGAAATTGAGACCCGCCACGGCGAGGCCCGCATCGTTGCCGCAGTCGAAAAACATGGGATAGTTCTTGTAATCGATGCACATACCAATCACCGCGTGTGCCGCTGTCGCGTCGTCGATAAACGAATACGGAATGTGGAACCCGCGCGGCATCACGCGAACCTGTTGGCCGTAGTCAAAGCTCCAGTCGAGGTTGCGGCCTAGATACATGTGGCCAGAATTATCGGTAAATCGAATGCTCGTACACATAGCGCCTCCTAGCTTTACGTTCCTGCTAAGGTTATTGTCACCAAACAAAAAGGCGCTAAACACAAAAGCCCGGACATGACAACAATGTCACGCCCGGACCAAAAGAGACGAAGTGTGGTGCTTTGTTCCCCTTAGACCAACTTTCCTAGACAGTGGTCAATCATGTGCTGGATCATCTGTGCCTCAAAGCCCGCGTAGTCGCGGCGGCACTCCTTCATCTTGCCGTCGACGATCTGATCAAAGGCGACCTTGCACTTGATATAGCGCGTGGACTTGGTGACCTCCTCGTGCGTCAGGCAGCTCTCCTCCATCTTGCTGGCGCCCAGGCCAAACACCAGACGGGGGTTGTAGAGCACGTGGGGCTCGCCGGCATCGTCCAGGTAGACGCAAACCTTCTTGGTAACGCCAATCTGGTTAGCGGCCAAGCAGCCGGCATCGTCGAGCGACTTGATGGTATCGATCAGGTCCTGAGCAACCGACTCGTCCTCGACGGTCGCAACCTCGCAACGCTGGGACAGAATAGCCTCGTCGTGGCAAAGCTCTTTAATCATACGTTCCTCCATAGGGGTCGTTGTAACCGCTTAAGTATACGGTACCCACACATTTTCATGCGAAAAATACCGTCCGTCTGCTACAAAGCGCCGAACATCAACATGCGAGGAACAACAGCGTCGTAAAGGGGCTATAGTGGGTGAGTTCGTGTCAATCGGCCTAAACTCGGGGCCGAGCAAGGAAAGGGTATGCATGGACGAACTATTTCACGTCAGCGAGCGCAAGTCCACAATCGGGACCGAACTGCGCGCTGGACTGACAACATTCCTGGCGATGGCCTACATCATCGCCGTCAACCCCGCAGTGCTCTCGGGCGCTGGCATCGATGCGGGAGCGCTCGCCTGCGCCACCTGCCTGGGCGCCGGCATCATGACCATCTGCATGGGCATCTTCGCCAACCGCCCGCTCGCCTGCGCGTCGGGCTTAGGCGTCAACGCGATGATCGCTGGAATCACCACCACCGTCTGCGGCGGTGACTGGCACGTGGCCATGAGCGTCATCTTCCTCGAGGGTATCGTCATCTTGCTGCTCGTGCTTTGTGGCCTGCGCGAGGCCATCATGGACGCCATCCCGGTTGTCCTGCGTCACGCCATCTCGGTGGGTCTGGGCCTGTTCATCGCCATGATTGGCCTGTGCGATGCCGGCATTATCACCGCTGGCGCCGGTACACTCGTCGGTCTGGGCGACATCACCTCCCCCACCTTCATCGTCGGCATCATCTCCATCCTGGTGACAGTCGCCCTCGCCTGCCGCAACGTCCCCGGCTCGCTGCTCATCGGCATCGTCGTCGCCGTCATCGCCGGTATCCCCCTAGGTGTGACCCATGCTCCGACCGGTATCATCGCCCCGCTCGACTTCTCGAGCATCGGTGGCCCCATCGCCGACGCCGGCGGCGTGCCCGCCATCGTCAAGGTCCTTACCGACCCCACGCTCCTCGTCATCTCGTTCTCGCTGCTCATGAGTGACTTCTTCGACACCATGGGCACCGCGATGGCCGTAGCCAAGCAGGGCGAGTTCCTCACCGACGACGGCAACGTCGAGAATATCAAGGAGATCCTGATCGTCGACTCCGCCGCCGCTGCTGTGGGCGGTTTCATGGGCGTCTCCTCCATCACCACCTTCGTCGAGTCCACTTCCGGCGCCGCCGACGGTGGCCGCACGGGCCTCACCTCCGTCACCACCGGCGTGCTGTTCATTCTCGCCGCGTTCTTCTCCCCCATCGTCACCATCGTTTCCAGCGCCGCCACCTGCGGTGCTCTGGTCTACGTCGGCTACCTCATGATGAGCGAAGCCTCCGAGATCGACTGGTCCGACGTGTCGCAGGGTTTCCCGGCGTTCATGATCGTCGCCGGCGTGCCCTTCACCTACTCCATCTCTGCCGGCATTGGCCTGGGCTTTATCGCCTACGTGATCGTCGCGCTCTTTAAGGGCGAGGCCTCCAAGATCAAGCCGCTCATGTGGATCGCAGCCCTTGCCTTCCTCGTCTACTTCTTCGTGGCGTAACGGCATAGTCTGCTAAAGCAGAACATCAAGGCGCGGAGTCGCATCGAGCGGCTCCGCGCCTTTCTTTTAGCGTCTGCCCCCGCGCCAGCGTGCGACAATTGAGGCTGTCAATATCACAACACCGAGAGAAGCCTGCCTTGGAAGCGCATCATAAGCAGATAACCGTTTATTCAGAGTGTGTGGAAGGCGCGCCCGTCATCTACCTTCCCGTGGTTATGGGCGACGGTAGTGAAGTCTACGAGCGCTGCCGAGAGCTCGACTGCCCGCCCTTCACCCTTGCCGCCATTGGAGGACTCGATTGGAATCGCGAGCTGAGCCCCTGGGAATGCGACGGAACTATACGAGATGCCGAGCCCTTTGGCGGACAGGCGTCTGAGTTTCTCGATGAGCTGCTGAATCAGATAATCCCAGAGGCCGAATCATCACTTCCCTGCCCGCCCACCTGGCGCGGCATTGCCGGCTACTCGTTGGCGGGTCTTTTTTCACTGTGGGCACTTTGGCAAACAGATGTCTTTGAGCGCGCGGCAAGTGCATCGGGGTCGCTGTGGTTCCCCGGCTTTATCGACTACGCGCGCGAGCGCACGATGACAGCCACGCCCGACGCCGCCTATCTGTCGCTCGGTAAAAAGGAAACCAAGACGCCCAACCGCATGATGCGGCACGTACTCGACGATACGCGTGCGATGGAAGAGCTGTTTATCGAGCGTGACATTCCAACAACGCTGGAGCTCAACCCCGGCAATCACTTTGCCCAAACTGACCTGCGCATGGCGCGCGGCATCCACTGGATACTGACGCATTAAAAATGGCGTCCACGCGTACATACGCATGGACGCCATTTTTAATTTGGCTGAACGCAGCTACTATTCAGCAGTCTCCTCAAGCTCGGAAGTATCAAACTCAAAGTCATTACCGGGCAGGATGGCGTTGAGCACAATGCCCACCAGCGAGCCCACGGCAAGGCCCGAAAGCGAAATCGTCACGCCGCCCAGCTCCAGCACGATGGCACCGGCGGTACTGTAGGCAATGCCGAGCGAAAGCACGAGCACCAGAGCCGCCACCAGCACGTTGCGGTTGTTCTGGAAATCAACCTGATTCTCGATGAGGTTACGCACGCCAACGGCGCTGATCATGCCGTAGAGCACGAGTGACACACCGCCGATAACGCACGCCGGCATGGCGGCAATCACCGCAGCAAACTTGGGGCAGAACGAAAGCACAATGGCGCAGCAGGCGGCAATGCGAATCACACGCGGGTCGAACACACGCGTCAAGGCAAGCACGCCGGTGTTCTCGCCATACGTCGTATTGGCGGGGGCGCCAAAGAGCGATGCCAAGATGGTCGCCAGGCCATCGCCGAGCAGGGTACGGTGCAGACCGGGATCGGCAATGTAATTGCGTTCGCAGGTAGAGCCAATGGCGGAGATATCGCCGATATGCTCGATCATAGTTGCAAAGGCCAGCGGCATGATGGTGATGATGGCCGTCGTGGCAAGACCGCTATCGAACTGCGGGCCAAAGAGCGCAAACACGGTGTTGTCCCACACGATGGGCAGACCGACCCACGGAGCGGCGGCAACGCCCGAAAAATCGACCTCACCCAACGCGGCCGCAACGGTATAGCTCACCACGACGCCCAGCAGGATCGGCACGATCTTGACCATGCCGCGGCCCCAAATATTGCAGATGACGATGACGGCCGCAGCGACAACGGCAACAAGCCAATTGGTCTGGCAGTTGGCAATGGCAGAGCTCGCTAGGATCAGGCCGATGGAAATGACGATGGGACCGGTCACCACCGGCGGAAAGAAGCGCATGACACGCTTGGCGCCAAAGGCACGGAACAGGGCCGCGAGCACCGGATAGAGCAGACCGGCGCAGGCAACGCCCAGGCAGGCGTAGGGCAAAAGCTCGGCCTCGCCGTTGGGCGCAATGGCGGCATAACCCGCGATAAAGGCAAACGACGAGCCCAGGAACGCAGGCACCTTACCGCGCGATAGAAAATGAAACAGCAGCGTGCCGATGCCGGCGAACAGAAGCGTCGCCGAAACGGAAAGGCCGGTGAGCACGGGCACGAGCACCGTTGCTCCGAACATCGCAAACATGTGTTGCAAACCCAACACGAACATGCGCGGGCGGCCGAGCGACGATGCGTCGTAGATGGCATCGGTGACGGCGGGCGTCGAGGATTGGGACATGGAAGTCCTTTCATGATGGAAGGGCGATCAGGCATATCGGATAACCTGCCCGAACGATACGATCCGAACCATTGTACGTGATACACCATGTCTCGCGCGCGCCGTCACCTGCAAGCGGTAACGTTACTTCCAAACGCGCTCAGCAATGCGCTTGACCAGCGCGATCTTTGCCCACTGTTCGTCCTCGGTCAGCTTGTTGCCAATCTCGCAGCTGGCAAAGCCGCACTGGGGCGACAGGTACAGGTTCTCGAGCGGCACATACTTTGCGGCCTCTTGGATACGTTCGACGATAACGTCCTCGTCCTCAAGCTCAGCCGCCTTGGTGGTCACCAGGCCCAGCACGACCTTCTTGCCGGGAGCAACGTACTTAAGCGGCTCAAAGCCACCGGCGCGTGGCGTATCGAACTCAAGGTAGAACGCGTCGACGTTCTCATGTGCGAACAGGTACGGCGCAATGGGATCGTAACCACCCTCGAAGGCATACGTGGAGTGATAGTTGCCGCGGCACACATGCGTGTTGATAACCAGATCGTCGGGCTTGCCCGCGATGGCAGCATTGTTGAGCGCCACGCCCAGCTCGCTCACCTTTTGCAGGTCAACCGGGCTCATGCCAGTCTTGGACACAAAGTCCGTATCGCAATAGATGCCCCAGGTGCAGTCATCAAATTGGATGTTGCGGCAGCCCGCGGCATACAGGTCGGCGATCACCGTGCGATAAGCGGCTGCAATGGCGTCGGCAAGTTCCTCATCGGTCTTGTAGACGGCGCGCAGACTCTCCTGCTGTCCATCGCAGCGGTCGAGCGTAACCTCCGAGAACGTCTGGATCGGCGCCGGAATGGTTTGACGCGCGACCTGGCCCTCCCCCTCAAGCGCCTTGACAAACTTAAAATGCTCGACGAACGGGTGGTTCTCGCCGCTAATGGGACCGGTAACCACGGCGGTGTCGGCCGTCGTCTCCTCGTCATGGAACATATAACCCGTGCGTGAGGTGCGGCGCTCAATGCCGTTAAGGCCCCACATAAAATCGAGGTGCCAGTAACTGCGGCGGAACTCGCCATCGGTGATCACCTGCAGGCCGGCGGCCTTCTGCTTGGCCACTAAGTCGCGGATGGCCTCGTCCTCGACGGCCTTAAGGCCGGAAGCGTCGAGTTTACCCGCGACATAGGCGGCACGGGCATCCTTTACAGCCTGCGGACGAAGAAAACTGCCGACGATATCGGCACGAAACGGCGCGTTCGGTTGAATCGAAGTGCTCATAGATATCTCCCTTTGCATTGGTTGCTTTACTGGGACAGAGTATGAGCGCTCATATGGTCATCGTAAAATATACGTTTATAACAGTTTGATATAGATGCTTCCTATATCAGTCTGGACTGTCATAAAGAGACTTGAACCGTGCGGAGCACAGCAGCCTAGATATGCTGACGAATCGCGTCGATATAGGCCCGACCGTAGCGCGTGAGCGTCGTGTTCTTGCGCGTGATGATGCCAATCTCCATGTACTCGTCCACGTCGAGCGGAATCGAGATAATGCCGGGGCCGTTGAGCTCGTGGCTGATCACGCCCGAGCATACCGTGTAGCCGTTGAGGCCCATGGCCAAATTGAACAACGTCGCACGGTCGCGCACGCGGATATTTTTGCGACGCTCGAACGTCGAGGTCAGCTCCTCGGAATAGTAAAACGAGTTGTAGCTGCCCTGCTCGTAGGACAGGAACGGGTAGTCTTCCAGATCCTCGAGCGTCACGCTGGAGCGGCCCGCCAGCGGATGGTCGGCGCAGACGAAGACATGCGGCGTGGCGCAGAAGAGCCCTTCGAACACGAGCTCGTTGGCGGCAAGCATGCGCTCGATGACCTCGCGATTGTGCTCCGACAGATACAGGATGCCGAGTTCGCTTTTCATATGCGCGACATCCTCGATAATTTCGTGGGTCTGCTCCTCGCGCAGGGTAAAGTCGTAGCGCGCGGCATCGAACTCGCGGATCACATCGACAAACGCATTAACGGCAAAGGAATAATGCTGGCAGCTCACACTAAAGTGCGGCACCTGCTCGGACGTGCCTTTGTACTTGCCCTCGAGCAGGTCGGCCTGGTCGAGCACCTGGCGCGCGTAGCCCAAGAAGGTCTCGCCTTCCTCGGACACAATGACGCCCTTGTTGGTGCGCTCAAAGATATGCACACCCATCTCGTTTTCGAGATCGCGAATCGACGCGGTAATCGAGGGCTGCGACACAAAGAGCCGGCGCGAGGCCTCGGTGATGCTACCGCATTCGGCAACCTTAACAACATATCTGAGCTGCTGGAGCTTCATAGCCTTCTCCCTAGACGTTCGTGACGCCAAAACCTGCCGCGTCCATTTGACGCATAAACGACGGCATCTCCCCCGTCGCGGCGCAGGCGGCAATCTGATGCAGAGCCCCGGCAACCGCATCATCTGCCGCAGCGCCAATATGCCAGCGTGCGGCAGCCGTGACGGCCTCGTTGGCATTGGCGACTGCAACGGAGTTAGGAACGGCATCGATCATGGGCAAATCGTTATCAGAATCGCCGAATACGGCCACCTCGTCGGGCGTCAGGCCCAAAGCGCGCGCCAGCTCCAGCGCAGCGCAGCCCTTGTCCCAACCAGCCGGAAGGATGTCGAACAGGCGCACTCGGTTGTTGGGAAACACAAGCGAGAGTTCCGGCACCTCAGCGGCAACGCGCTCACGTAGCTCCGCGAGCTCCTCACGCGAACGGGCACTCCAGATATTCGCCTTAAACACCGACGCGTCATCGACGACGGGACGACATGGGGCCTCTTCGCCTTTGAGCCACGCGTTGCCGCCCGACTCCATGGCGCGACGAACGCGCTCGGGGTCACTCGTCACACAATGGGCATCGTTGCCCCAAAAGTCATCGCCCAGGCTGTAGACTTTTAGAAATGTATCGTCGGTCTCTTGCTCCAGATAGTCGGCCAAACGCATCAGAGCATCGTTGTCGATTGCGCGCGAGGCGACTACTTCGCCGTCAACAAACATCACCTGGCCGTTACAGAACGCACCGGTCGAATAACACCCGGAACGGTTTTTGAACATCCAGCCCATCGCGGACGGCTGACGACCCGAAACCGGCCCAAAGTGCAAACCCGCCGCCTGCATGGCATGAATACCCTCAATGGCGTAGTCGCTGGCGCCGTCATGCCCGGCTGGAATCAGTGTATCGTCCATATCGGTCAGCACAAGTTTGATCATAGAGTCCCCTCGGTCATTCTTAATCCCATCTATTGTACCGACCTGCCAAAAAGGGACAGGTTTATTTCGGCAGGTTTCATCTGGGAAAACGCAAAGTCCCAGTTGTTACCTGCCAAAATAAACCTGTCCCTTTTTGGCAGGTGCGCTAGTATAGGGAACAACAGATTCGATGCGGGAGTGCCGGCGGTGCAAACCACAAGGCTGAGAGGGCATGGGGCCCAATCCTTTGAACCTGTCAGTTAATGCTGGCGTAGGGAGCATGCCGCCTTTACAGGGGCGCTGTCTATGCACAGCGCCCCTTTTCTATGCCAAGGAGGCATGTGCAGTGATTGATTCGGAACAGCTTAAGCAACATATGGTCAAGGCCGTGGAGGAGATTCGCACCACCAATCCGATGGCCGGCTCCATCACCAACACGGTGACGATCGACTTTGTCGCCAACGCGCAGCTCGCTGTGGGTGGATCGGCCGCCATGGTCTATCTTCCCGACGAGGGCGAGGCGCTCGTTGCCGGCGGCGGCGCCATCTATCTCAATATGGGCACGCTCTTCCCCATCTACGAGCAGACGATTCCCCGCGCGGCCAAGGCGGCACACGACGCCGGCAAGCCCTGGGTGCTCGATCCGGTGGGTCTGGGCATCGGCAGTCTGCGCACCCAGTTGGTAAACGAGCTTAAGCAGTACAAGCCCGCCATCGTGCGCGGCAACGCCTCCGAGATCATCGCGCTCGCCGGCCTGTGGGGTCTTGAGGGCGAGGCGGCCGATCTGAGCCGCGTGCGCGGTGTCGATACCACCGACACGGTCGACGCCGCCCGCGATGCCGCCGTGGCGCTCGCCCGCTACACCGGCGGCGCCGTTGTGGTCTCGGGCGAAGTCGACCTGATCACCGACGGCATGACCGTGGCCAAGTCCCACGGCGGCAGCCCGCTCATGTCCAAGATCACCGGTTGCGGCTGCTCGCAAGGCGGCGTGCTGGCTGTGTACGCCTGCGCTGCCGACCCGTTTACGGCCGCCGTCTGCGGCACCGCCGTCTACAACGTTGCCGGCTCGCGTGCCGCCGCTGTCGCCGACGCCCCGGCAAGCTTTAAGGTCGCCTTTATCGACGAGCTCTACCGCGCAACCGCCCAGGACATCGCCAACAACCAGCTCGACCTCGAGGAGGCATAGGCCATGTCCGAGCCCGCAACCGATGCCGGCATGAATACGCTCGTCGCCGTGGCCATCGCCCCGTGCGGCACCGGCGATGAGCTGTCCGCCGAGGTCGCCGAGGTCGTGCGCGTCATTCGCGAGAGCGGCCTTCCCAACCGCACCACCTCGATGTTCACCGAGATCGAGGGCGACTGGGACGAGGTCATGCAGGTCGTGCGCGACGCAACCTTTGTGTTGGCGAGCAAGGGCATCCGCACCGAAGTCGTGCTCAAAGCCGATATTCGACCCGGATTTACCGACACCATGACCGGCAAGCTCGAGCGCATGGAAGCTCAGATCAAAAAGCAGGAGGAAACACGATGAGTATCCGCGACAACCTTGATATCTCGGCCTATCTGGTGCTCGGCCCCGAAAACACGCTCGGGCGCCCCGTGGGCGATGTGGTGGCCCAGGCACTCGACGCCGGCTTTACCTGCATCCAGGTGCGCTCCAAGGTGGCAAGCGCCCGCGAGATCATTGCGCTGACCGGCGACGCCGCGCAGGCAATCGCACAGGCCGGCAAGACCGGTCAGGTCGCTTTGCTGATTGACGACCGCCTGGACTGCGTACTCGCCGCGCGCGAGCAGGGCATTGCTGTCGACGGCGTGCACGTGGGTCAGAGCGACATTCCCGTCGAGGTCTGTCGCAAGCTGCTGGGGCCCAACGCCATCGTGGGCCTTTCCGCCCGTTGCGAGGAGATGCTCGAGTACGTCAAGACCGCCGACATGAGCCTAGTCGACTACCTGGGCATCGGCCCACTCCACGAGACCGAGACCAAGCGCGACTGCGGACGCGCGGCCGACGGCTCTATCATCACCAAGAGCTTTGAGGACCTGGCCGCCCTCCACGCGGCAAGCCCCGTGCCCATCGTGGTGGGCGGCGGCGTCAAGACGGCCGACCTGCCACAGCTCAAGGCCACCGGCGTCGACGGCTTTTTCGTGGTGAGCGCCGTCTGCAGCGCCGATGACCCCTACGCCGCGGCCAAGGAGCTCGTCGACACCTGGCAGCAGGCGTAAGTCTAGGCCGAGCAGCTGATTCGCAGCCTCATATCTTCAGCAATGGAAAGCGCATCCCAGTTTGAGCCTCCATTCCGGGATGTGCTTTCCGCCGAGATGGCGGCAGCAGCCTCTACCCTGCCAGATATGCCTCCAGTGCCGGCAAGGTCGCCTCCGCATCGCGGCGACCAATCTGGTAGATGCGCTCAAGTTCATCGGGCTCGCGACACAGCGACGGCACCTTCACCGATTCGCTCGGACGCACCACAAAGATCTCGCCGGCAGCCTCGCGACGTGCCAGGTCATCGAGCGTGGCATTGTAGACCTCATGCCGATGCTCAAGCGCTGCGACAAACTCCGGATAGTGACGGAACACGCGCCGCAGCATGGGCATCACGCTGTTGGGCTGCTTCACAAAGCCCGCCGGCTGCGTGAGTACCACGATATTGCGGTCATACCCCTGCGCAAACAGCCACGCGCTGGGAATAGAATCAGCCACGCCACCATCCAGATACTTATGCCCGTCAATAGCAACGGGACGCGTCGCCACGGGAATTGCCGACGACGCCCGAATCCACTCGATATCGCGCTCGTCGCCATACGGCAGATCGTGATAGACGGCCTTGCCCGTCTCGATATCGGTACACACGCACGTAAATCGCATGGGACAGGTGCGATACGCCTCTAAGTCGATAGGATCGCGCTCGATAGGCACCTCGTGATAAGCAAAGTCGGCATTGTACATATCGCCGGTTCGCAGCCAGCTGGTCACGCTCGCATAGCGCTTGTCGGCGCAATAGGCCTTGTTATAGCGAATGGCGCGGCCGATCTGGCGCGATTTAAAGTTGTAGCCAAACGCCGCGCCCGCCGAGACGCCCACCATATGGTCGCAGGTCAAACCGTGCTCCATCCAAACGTCGAGCACGCCCGCCGTATACATACCGCGGTAGCCGCCTCCCTCGAGCGCCAGCCCCACCGTGCGCGTCATATTTGACTGTGCCATGCGACCATCTCCGTTCCTGCGTTTTAAAACGGGACAAGTATACCCGTCAACATATATCGTCCCAGTCGCATTTTTATCGAACATCGCATCGTCGCGCTACCGCTTGTCGAATAATAGCCGCCCACAGCATGTGCACCCATATATAATTGTGCACTATTGTTTACACTACTCAGCTGTTATCAACAGCGAACATTAGCCGACAAATTAACTCAACAACGCGGCAAGGCGGGGGCCTGGATACATGCAAAGCGCTGAGCAACGACGCGTGTACACAACGAGCTCGCCCGACGCAATCCGCCCCGACCTCAGAAAGTCGCTTAGAACATGGAAACTGTCAGCAATTACACCGAAACGCTCGAAAAGACCGTCCGCGACCTTCTCGAACGGCAGGAGGATCTGATCAGGACTGCCTTTACCGACCAGCTTACCGGGCTTGGCAACCGTGGCGGCTTTGCCCGTTCCCTCGAGGAGCTCTGGGAGCAGGACGCCCCCGTTACCATGGCGTTCATCGATATCGACAATCTCAAGCACTGCAACGACGTCTTTGGGCATGACGAGGGCAACCGCTATATCTTGCAGGTAAGTCTCTATCTTAAGCTGTATATGAAGGTGGGCGAAGCGGCGTTTCGCATAGGCGGCGACGAGTTTGCCATCCTATCTACGATTGCAACCGAGGACGACCTCGCCGAACGTCTGAAACACTGCCGAACGGTTCTGCTCAAAAACAACGATTCCGAGATGCCCCACTCGTTTAGCTACGGAGTGTCACATGCCGACCCCGCCCTGGGCGAAGCTTCCAATCGCATGACGCTCGATGCCGACCATCGCATGTACGACTACAAGCTACGTCATGCCATGCACCTCGATCGACGCAATATCACGCAAGTCCACGCCGACGACTTCGAAATAAGCGATCGTATTTTTGACGCCTTTTCGATGCTCAACGAGGGCCGTTATTTCTTTATCGAGAACTTGGACAAACATCGCACCCTTTGGTCACAAGGTGCCTTGCGCGATCTTGGCCTTCCCTCGGAGCACATAGACAACTGTCGCGATTACTGGAAAACGCGCGTCCATCCCGACGACCTTGAGGCCTGCATCAACGACATCGACCAAGTCTACAACGGCACCAAGCACCGTCGCGTCATGCAGTATCGTGTGCGCAACGCCGTCGGCGACTACGTCCTTTGCCGTGCTCGCGGGTTTCGTATCGACGGCGACGGAAATGTCCCCTCGCTCTATGTCGGCGAGCTCGTCAACCACTCACTTGCCGAAACCGTCGACGCTGCCACAGGCCTCGGAACGCAGCGCATGCTGGTCAACGCCATCGACGCCTGCCGCCGCGATCGTTGCGAGACAGGGCTTATAGCGGTGCGCGTTCGTGGCACGACAAAACTCAACGAGCTCTACGGGGCCGAGGCTGTCGACAACATGCTTGCCGAATACGCAGGCCGCATGCTGTCGATCACCCGCGGCAGGAGCCGGGTCTACCGTTCACGAAGCGTCCAGTTCGTCGTGCTCAGCAACGAACTAGACCACGAGGCATTCGAGCAACTGACCCGCCACCTTAAAGAAGCCGTTTTCGCTCCTGTTCGAATCGCAGGCGACACCATTACTCCCGTCTGCCTTGTCGTCCCGGCCTTTTACGAGCACTTAACCCATCAAGCGACCGCCGTTTTAGGCGAACTCGACCGTCGCCTTCGCACGGCCGGCGGGCTTGTTCCCAACGACAGCCTCCCCATACCCGAGGCGGAGCGCAAAAGCGCCATAGCTGAACGTATCGACTCGCTCACGGGCCTCTATCGACCCAGCGAGTTTATGCGGCGCGCCAACGCATTTCTCGAGGCAAGGCGCAACGGCACCTGGTGCATCGCCACAGTCGACATGGGCCACATGCGCCTGTTTAATGAATGGCACGGCCAGGCCGAGGGCGACCGCGTACTCGCCGATGTGGGCACGGTCCTCAAGGACATCGAGAATGCCGATATGGGCGTCGCAGGGTACTGGGGCCAAGATGACTTTTGTGTACTCATCCCCTTTAAGCACATCACCGTCCATCAAATCTACAACCGCGTTCGCGAGGCCGTAGCCAGACATGATGACGGCGTAGGTTTTTGGCCGTCCATGGGCGTTTACCCCATCGACTCCAATGAGGAAATCACCATCGATGCGCAGGCAAAGGCCATGTTTACCAATCGACGCGCAAAAAACGACTTTAAGGAGCGCATTGCTATTTTCCGCCCCGCGGAGTACGAGCGCGAAGTCGCGTTCCACCGCACGCTGACCGAATTCCAGTACGCGCTGTCAAATGGTCGCATCACGTACTATCTTCAGCCCCAGGTCGATATGGAAACCGGCGAGATTATTGGCGCCGAAGCACTCACCCGCTGGATTGACAAGGACGGCTCTCTCATTTCGCCCACAACGTTTATCCCCGCACTCGAGGAAAGCGGCTTTGTAGTGACGCTCGACAAGTACATTTGGCAGGGTGTCGCCATATGGCTTCGCGAGCGTCTCGATCGCCGTCTTCGCGTGGTTCCGGTCTCGCTTAATGTGTCGCGCGTGGATATCCTTGCCTGCGACGTTGCCGAACATATGGGGGCGCTCGCCGCCCAATACAACCTACCGCCCGAGCTCATGCGTATCGAGATCACCGAGACGGCTTATACGGGAGAATCCGAGGCCGTGGATAAGCTGACCGCAGATCTGCACACCCGCGGCTTCTCGACCTATATGGACGATTTTGGCACCGGTCAGTCCACGCTCGCGATGCTCAAGAACGTCAACGTCGACGTCATCAAGCTCGACCGCACCTTTGTGCCCACCGACCGCGATCAAGGCCGCAGCACGCAAATCATTTCATCGATGCTCGAAATGGCGCAGTCGCTCCATCTGCCCGTCGTGGTCGAAGGCGTCGAGACAAATGAGCAGGCAAACATGCTACGACAAATGGGCGCCCGCTACGCTCAGGGCTTCCTCTACTACCGCCCCATGCCTGCGAAGGATTTTGAGGCATTGCTCGATGGTGGCAATAACAACTGATACGCTCGCGCGCAAAACGCCACCGTCGAAGGGGGCATTTGTCTCCATTAGCTAACTTATATCCCCAATTCAAACCGAATTGGGGATATGATACAAACCGTTGTTCCGCCCAAGGAGGTTATCCATCATGAACGAGTCATATCGCCTGGGCGAGCAATCGATTATTGCCTATCTTCAGCGACTTGCGAACGGCGTCTCGACCGCCGAACTCGATGTTGCCGCGCTGCCTGCTGAGCTACGCGCCGTTGGTGAGCAACTGCAAAAGACGCATGCCATCCTGCAACAAGAGCGCCAGCTGCTTGAGCGCAACGCCTATATCGATCCGCTCACCAACTTGGGCAACCGCAACGGATTCGACCGTCACGTCGAGCAACTCTGGCGCAAAGGCGACCCCTTCACCTGCGCCTATATTGACATCGACCATCTCAAGCATTGCAACGATAGGTTTGGCCACGCCGAAGGCAATCGCTATATTCTGAGCATCTGCCGCACGCTCTCCGAAACCATGGAGCACGATGAGATGCTGTTCCGTATCGGTGGAGACGAGTTTGTGCTCATCTCGCCCTCCGCAAACGAGATTGAACTCGAGCAGCGCTTGGAGCAGGTACGTACCAGGCTGATCGAGGCGAGCTCAGGTGGCAAGGCGCCCATGATCGGCAGCTTTAGCTTTGGCTGCTCGCGCGTCGATCCACTTGCTGGCGACACGCGTCGCCAGATGACGATGGATGCCGATCGCAAGATGTATCGCTATAAGCTTATGCATCGTGTGCAGCAACCGAAAGACGATGACGCGCCGCAACGCCCAATCGTCGATCAGCTTCCCTGCAACGACCGGGTGTTCCAAGCGATCTCCATGAGCTCCGAGACGCGCTATCCGTTTATCCTCAATCTCGATACGGGAGAATCGCAATGGTCGGTTAACGCCGTGCGCGATTTTGACCTGCCCTCCCAGCACCCTTTTAACTCACTCGACATGTGGCTCGCCCGCGTTCATCCCGAGGACCGCGACAACGTACGTGCCGAGCTCGACATGGTGATAAACGGCACATGGCACTTCCACTACATGCAGTATCGCGTAATGGATGCCACCGGAAAATACGTGCTTTGCGACTGCACGGGCTACCGCTTGGACGGCACCGATACCGAGCCCGGCATGTATGTGGGCATTATCATCAACCGAAGCTTGGCAGATACGACCGATTCCGTGACCGGCTTGGGCGATATTCACGCCCTGGTCAACGCCATTGGAGAGATGCGCCGCGTGGCGCGCGAGGCAGGCTTTATTGCCATTAAGGTCGACGATATCGCCGAAGTCAATGCCCGCTTTGGATTCGATGCAGGCGACCGCGTGCTCGCCGAAAGCGCCGCCTGCCTCATGGACTGTTCGCGCGGCAAGGGTCGCTTGTTCCGCTCGACGGGACCAATGTTCGTGGCGCTTTTCGATGAGCTCGGCCCCGAGGCAATCGACGAGCTCGCAAACGAAATCGAACGATTCCTGGGTTCTCCCGTGCTCATCGGCTCGCTTGAATATCAGCCGCCCATTCGTGTGGCGACGCTTCATCTGGACGCTGTCAATCGACAGCCCGTTTCCATTTTGAACGAGCTCAAAGCGTTGCTCGGTAAAGCCGTGCAGGTGCCAGGTACCAAACTGGATTAGCACCGCGCCCGCACCGCCTCCCCCATCGTGCGATAATCCTCTGCAGAAGTCACCAACAGCAGAGGGAGTTTGTGATGAAGGTTCTTTTGGTCAATGGCAGTCCCAAGGCAAACGGCAATACCGCCCGCGCACTCGCCGAGGTCTCCGAGCAACTCAACGCCGAGGGCATCGATACCGAGGTGTTCCAGCTGGGCGCCAAGCCCATTCGCGACTGCATCGGTTGCGGCCAGTGCGGCAAGCTTGGCGGTCGCTGCACCTTTGACGACGACGTGGTGAACGAGCTCATCGCTGCCGCCGAGCAGGCAGATGGCTTTGTCTTTGGCTCCCCCGTCTACTATGCGCATCCCAGCGGACGCATCCTCTCAGCCCTCGATCGCGCCTTCTATGCAGGCGGGCATGCCTTTGAGCACAAGCCCGGCGCCGCGGTCGCCGTCGCCCGTCGCGGCGGCACGTCGACCACGTTCGATGTGCTCAACAAGTACTTCACCATTAAGCAAATGCCTGTGGTTGCCTCCACCTACTGGAACAACGTGTTTGGCCGCGTGCCCGGCGACGCCGATGGGGATGCCGAGGGCCTTGCCACCATGCGAAACATCGGCAAAAACATGGCCTGGCTCCTGCGCTGTATCGAGGCAGGACAGGCCGCCGGTATCAACGCACCCGAGGCAGATCGAGCAACGACCAACTTCATTCGATAGAGCGGCGGAGCATGAATATCCAGATTTTTGGAACCAAAAAGTCTTTCGATACCAAGAAGGCCCAGCGCTATTTTAAGGAGCGCCGCATTAAGGTGCAGTTTATTGACCTTAGGGAAAAGGAGATGAGCAAGGGCGAGCTCACGAGCGTGATGCAGGCGGTCGGCGGCATCGACAAGCTGCTCAACCCCAAGGCCAAGGACGAGGAGACGCTCGCGCTCATCCAGCACCTCACCCCTAGCCAGCGCTTCGACAAACTGCTCGAAAACCAGCAGGTTCTAGCCGAGCCCATCGTGCGCAACGGCAAAAAGGCCACCGTCGGTTATTGCCCCGATGTATGGGGAGCCTGGGAGTAGCCTGTGTTATTTGCCGGCGCGTGGGTATAAGAGCAGGCGTTTGGCATAAGATTCAACTGTAAGCCATGTCTAACAAAGGAGGGCACATGCCCAACAAACCCGTGAAGATCATCATGCTTACCGGATACCTCGGTGCCGGCAAGACCACGCTGCTCAACCACATCCTCGCTAACGACGGCGGCATCCGCGCCGCCGTGATCGTCAACGATATCGGCGAGATCAATGTCGACGCCAGCCTTATCGCCGACGGCGGCCTTTCCGAGACCGACGACCTCATCCCGCTCACCAACGGCTGCATCTGCTGCACGCTTTCGGACGACCTGGCCAACCAGCTGCAGGGCATTGCCGATTCGGGCAAGTTCGACTACATCATCATCGAGGCATCGGGTATTTGCGAGCCTATCCCCATCGCCTACACCATCTCGAGCTTCTGCGACGAGGCCAAGGTGGGCGGCGAGCCCAAGCTCGCGCTCGACAACATCGTGGCCGTGGTCGACTGCGCCCGCATGTACGACGAGTTCAACGGCGGTCGCGACCTGCTGGCTGAGGATATCGACGAGGACGACATCGAAAGCCTGCTCATCCAGCAAATCGAGTTCTGCTCCACGCTGATCCTTAACAAGACCGATACCGTAACGCCCGAGCAGATCGCCGAGCTCAAGGCCATCGTGCGCAGCCTGCAGAAGGACGCCGTGATCGTCGAGGCCCAAAACGGCGAGGTCCCCATGGAGGAGCTGCTCGATACCGACCGCTTCGACTTTATGCGCGCCTACAACTCCGCCGCCTGGATCGAGGCCATGGAGCATCCCGAGGAGCACGACGACCCTGAGGTGCTCGAGTACGACATCGAGACCTTTGTGTACTCGCGCCGCAAGCCGTTTGACCTGCAGAAGTTCACCGATTTTGTTGAGCAGGAGTGGCCCGACGAGGTCATCCGCGTCAAGGGTCCGCTGTGGCAGACCGGCGATCCGGACATGTGCTACATGTTCGAGCAGGCCGGCCACCAGATGCGCCTGATGGAGAACGGTCTGTTCGTTGACTCTGCGCCCGAGGGCGAGAAGCAGAAGATTATCGACGAGAACCCCGAGATCATGCAGATTTGGGACGACGAGACGGGCGACCGCATGACAAGCCTGTGCATCATCGGCCGTCACATGGACAAGGATGCGCTCATCGCCTCCCTCGATGCCTGCCTGACCGACTGGCACCGCGCCTAGGTTTATCCAAGCGGGCATTTTTCCGCCTACGTAACCGCCAAACCACCACGAAGGTGCCCTTCGTGGTGGTTTTTCGTTCTGAGCCAAGGAGATTCATGTTCAATATCGTGCTGTATGCGCCCGAGATTCCGGCCAATACGGGCAATATCGGCCGTACCTGCGTGGTCACCGGTGCCCATCTGCATCTGGTGGAGCCGCTGGGGTTTTCCCTCGATGACAAGACGGTACGTCGCGCCGGTCTGGGCTACTGGCAAAATTTGGACGTGACGACCTATGCCGGCTGGGAGGATTTCCTTGCGCGCAACGGCCTCTCCCCCGCCGATGGCCATCTGCATCTGCTGACCAAAAAGGCACGCCGCACCTATGCGCAAAGCACCTACCGCGACGGTGACTATTTGGTCTTTGGCAGCGAGAGCTCGGGCATTCCCGAGCCACTGCTTGCCGCGGCGCCCGAGCGCTGCGAGCGCATCCCGATGCTGCGCGATTGTGACTCACTCGATAACGCCGAGGCCTGGGAAGCTCACGAGGAATCGCTCGGACATACCGAGGACAGCCACGAGACCATCCTTCAGCAGGATATCTGCGGCAACTTCGTCAACCCGGACGACTACCGCATCAGCGCACTCAACCTCTCCAACAGCGCCGCCATCGTCCTCTACGAAGCCCTACGCCAAACAGGCTTTCCGGGAATGTGACAAAGGGACTGACCCTTTGTCACATTCAAGCGCCACGCCGACGGCACACACGCCTAATTGATGCTCTAGATAAAGAGCCATCACTTTTAATCAGAATTAACTAAAGTAAAATGAAGTTAAACGGCGGTGTGAAAGGAGAGCCTTGTGAAATATCTCGAGAACCCATTTACCCCCAGTTTTGGTGAGGTTCCTGCCCATCTCGCTGGCAGACAACAGATTATTCGGGATTTGGACCGTGCCTTCTTGAGCCAGCGCAGGCGCCCAGAATTAACATCGATCTTCTCAGGCGCGCGTGGAACCGGTAAAACCGCTCTCATGTCGTCGCTCGCGACAAGGGCGGAATCCCACGGCTGGATTGCCGTAAAGACGACCGCGCTCCCGGGAATGCTTGAGGAAATCGAGCTCGGGGCGAAACGTGCTGCCGGCCATCTTATCGACCCGTCCAACCACTTCGAAGTCACCGGTCTCGGAATTGCACCGCTCGGCAGCATCGAGGTCAATCGCGTTCACGATGCCTCAACCTGGCGTTATCGCATGAGCGACATCATCGACCAGCTCAACGAGGCGGGCACCGGTCTGCTCGTCACGGTTGACGAGGTGGACCCGACACTCAACGAGATGATTCAGCTCGCAGCGACGTATCAGCACTTTGTGACCGATGGGAAACGCGTCGCCCTGCTCATGGCGGGACTTCCCAACAACGTATCGACGCTACTGAACCACAAGACGGTCTCGTTCCTTCGCCGCGCCCAACAATATCATCTGGGCCGCATTGCCGACTATGACGTGCGCGAGGCCTTGATTCGCACAATCCAGGAAAACGATCGCCTGGCAGATGCTGAGGGAATCGATCGAGCCGTTCGCTCGATCTCTGGTTTTCCCTTCCTATTGCAACTCGTAGGCTACCGTGCCTGGGACCTCACAAGCGATTCGAAGGAGATCTCGTCACGCGACTTTGACCTGGGAATCAAAATCGCGCGCGACGAGATGGACGACCGAATCCTCGCGGCAACCTATCGGGAACTCACGGCAGAGGACAAGCGATTCCTCATCGCCATGCTCGATGACGAGGAAGAGTCCACCACCGCTGACCTTGTCGAGCGCCTTAAGCGTTCGCCGCAGCAGGTCTCCCGCTACCGACGCCGCATGATAGACGCCGGCATCATCGGGGAGCGAGGACGAGGGCTCGTCGCATTTGAATTGCCATTCTTCCGCGACTATCTCGCAGCTCAATGCGTGAAATAGAAGTCAATGCGACAAAGGGGTGCCCCTTTGTCGCATCGCCTATAGATAGCGGCCGGTAAAGCTCTTGGAGCAGGCCGCGATGTCGCCTGGCGTACCGGCGCAGACGATTTGCCCGCCGGCGTCGCCACCGCCCGGGCCCATGTCGATCACGTAATCGGCGTTACGGATAAGGTCGAGATCGTGTTCGATCACGATAACCGTGGCGCCTTTGGCAACAAGGCCGTCGAACACATTCAGCAACACCTGAACATCGAGCGGATGCAGGCCAATCGTGGGCTCGTCAAATACGAATACGGCATCATCCTGCACGCGGCCCATCTCGCTCGCAAGCTTAAGGCGCTGCGCTTCACCGCCCGAAAGCGCCGGTGTGGGCTCGCCAAGCGTGAGATAACCCAGGCCCAGGTCGTGCAAGGTCTGCAAGCGCGTCTGAACCTTCTTGAGTCCCAGTGTGGCGTCGAGCGCCTCATCCACACTCATATCCATAAGCTGCGGCAACGTAAGCAGGCTCCCGTCCTTGCCCTCGCGATGGATATGCGAGGCGGATTCCGCGTAGCGAGAGCCGCGACATGCGGGACAGACGATCTCGACGTCGGGCAAAAACTGCACGTCGAGCGATATCGAGCCCGTGCCGTCACACGTAGGGCAGCGCAAGGCGCCGGTGTTGTAGCTAAAGGCGCCCGCCTTGTAGCCGGCTGCCTTGGCCTCGGGCGTACGGGCGAAAGCGCGGCGCAGCTCATCATGGATGTCGGCATAAGTCGCTACCGTCGAGCGCACGTTGGCGCCGATGGGCGTAGCGTCAATCAGGTTTGCGCGGGCAATACCCTCGGCATCGACCCAACGCACGTGCCCCGGCAGGCGCTCGCCAGCTGCCTGCGCCTTGAGTGCCGGGATGAGCGTCTCGAGCACCAACGTCGTCTTGCCCGAACCCGAAACACCCGTAACCGCAACCAAGCGACCGCGCGGGATATCGACTTCGAGCGGCTTGACGGTATGGATGGCATCGGTCGCCATGCGGATATGGCCCTGGTCGAACATTTCGTCGTCAGTCACCTGCGGACGCAAGCGCTTGGGCTCGGCGCGCAAAAACGGCGCGATGCGACTGCTCTGCGATTGCTCGACCTCGTCTACCGTACCAGCGGCGATCACATTGCCGCCGCCTGCTCCGGCAACGGGGCCCATCTCGACAAGATAGTCGGCTTCCGCCAGTACGCGCGTATCGTGGTCGACAACAACCACGGTGTTGCCGTCATCCACCAGATCGCGCATCACGCCCACCAGGCCGTCGACATTGGCAGGATGCAAGCCAATCGAGGGCTCGTCCAGTACATAGAGCACGCCCGTCGAGCGATTGCGCACCACGCGGGCGAGCTGGACGCGCTGGCGCTCACCCGTGGAGAGCGTGGCGCCGGCGCGGTCGAGCGAGAGATAGTCAAGCCCCAGGTCGACCAAGCGACGAGCCGTGCTCAAAAATGAATCGCAGATATCCACTGCCATGGGCTGCATCTCGGCCGGCAAGGATGCGGGCACCCCGTGCACCCACTCAATCGCCTCGCCCAATGTCATGGCCGCCGCCTGTGCCAGATTGATACCGCGTACCTGGGGCTGGCGTGCGGCCTCGGAGAGGCGCGTGCCGCCACAGTCACGGCATGGCCCCTCGCGCAGAAAGCGCGCAACGCGCTTGAGCCCCTTGTCGTCCTTAACCTTGGCAAGCGCATTCTCCACGGTATAGACGGCGTTGTAATAGGTGAAGTCGAGCGGCGTGGCGCCCTCGCCGTTTTTGGGAACGTAGAGAATGTGCTTTTTGACCGCCGGACCATGGAACACGATGTCGCGCTCCTGAGGCGTGAGCTGGTTAAACGGCACGTCGGTGCGTACGCCCATCTCGCCGGCCACCTGCTTCATCAGATCCCACATGAGCGTGCCCCAGGGAAGGACCGCACCTTCGTTGATAGTCTTTGACTCGTCGGGCACCAGGCTCGCCTCGTCCACCTCGCGCATGACGCCGGTGCCACCGCAGGTGGGGCATGCACCACCGCTATTGAAAGCCAAATCCTCGGCACTCGGCGCGTAGAACTCGCGGCCGCATGTCGGACACGTGAGCGACAGGCCCGCAGCCACGTTAAGGCTCGGCTCCACACGCGCCCCGCAATGCGGGCACACGTGATGGGCACAGCGGCTGAAGAGCAAACGCAGGCTATTGTTGAGCTCGGTCATGGTGCCAAAGGTCGAGCGCACGCCCGGCACGCTCGGACGCTGGTGCAGCGCGAGCGCCGCCGGCACGTGCAGTACCTCGTCCACCTGAGCGTGCTCGGCCTGCGTCAGGCGACGTCGAGTATAGGTGCTGAGCGCCTCCAGGTAACGACGCGAGCCCTCGGCATAAAGAACCCCCAGCGCCAGAGAGCTCTTGCCCGAACCTGACACGCCGGCAATACCCACGAGCTTTCCCAGCGGAATATCGATATCGATGTCCTTAAGGTTATGGACACGTGCGCCACGTACCTCGATAGCCTGCGGGCTCATCTTCTGTTCCGTCACCTTTATCACCCTACTCATGCCATATAACTCGATCGCGAATGTACGCGCCCAGCATGGGCACGGTAAACCGGACGAGGCCGTATCCGGCAGCTTCGATGACGCGCTCGCGAATCAGGCTTGCGCGATATTTACTCGCCCAGCTCTGGGTACGCTCGCAGCGCTCAATGATATCCGCCATGCGCGTCGGTTTGCCCTCTTCAACCGCCATGGCCTCGATAAAGAGGCGCTGTGGACTGCGCAGCCCGTAATACAGAGGCGCGTCAACCGCTTCGTAGAACTCGGAGACGGCATCCGCATGGCCATCCTCGACATCGCGCCTTTCGATGACCTGCGAGCTACGCCGGACAGCAGACCGCCACATGTAATATCCCACCAGCTGAACCATATAGGGATGCCCCATGCTCTTGTGCGCCGCAAGGTCCGCTGTCTCCGCGTCAACGTAAAGACCAGCGTCTTTGACCGTCTGGATATACGAATCGCGTACCTTGGGCAAAGATATCGCCTCCAGCGTACGCTGCTGGGCACGCCGCAAAAACGTCACGCTCGGCTCTTCGAGCAGATCGTCAACCATACTGGGCAAGCCAGCGAACACCAGCGCAAGACCGCGCTGGTCGCTATCGGGCAAGCCCGTGGCATCCTGGTCTCCGAGCAACTGCTGATAGAGAACGGCAAGGGCCGCCAGTTCCTCGATAGACGCCGATTGTGCCTCGTCAATCGCAAACAGTATGCCCTTGCCTGGACCGAGCTTCTTGAGGCGCTCGTTGACCAGCCCTCGCAACGTTTCGCCCTTTGCTCGCGCCGCCTCGACCGACATCCGGCCAAACGACGGACCGAACTCCATTGACGTCACAACGGGCTTATTCGAGCGAAGCGCGTCGGCTAAGCGGTCGCATAAGCCAAGCGAAGCGGAATCGGAGATAACCGCCCATCCGCGCTCGCTGGCTAGACGTTGCAGCTCCCGCAGGAGAACCGTTTTGCCGCAGCCGCGGTTTCCCGTAATGAGCATGAGCCTACCCGGCGCTCCGGCGCCGTTGTCGAGTCCTTCCTCAAAATCTTCGATGACCGACTCTCGACCGATGAGCATCGGAGGCCGCTTGCCTGCCGTTGGCTTAAAGGGATTTGGATTCATGTCGGCCTCCTCGGATCGGTAAATCCTGGTAACAGTTATACCAACTTATACCGAGTTATACCAACTGAATCTGACAAAGGGGCTGCCCCTCTGTCACATGTGGCCGAAAAACTCGGCGTCTGCTGCTCGCCAGGGGCGGAAGGTGGCGGGATCGATCTTTACGTGCGCCGCGGCGGGTACGTCGTACCATTTGACCGTGTAACCAGCGCCGTGAGAGCAAAAGACCGAGTCGGGCGTGTTGGGCAGATCGGCCTCGGGCTCATAGGCGGCCGTCTCGATTACGCGCTCGGCATCATGGCAAGCCGCATAGCCGGCGAACTCCAGGTACAGATGCCCGCGACCGCTCGTGTAGGCAGCTACCTCCAGGGCATAGTCCTGCACCTCGGATGCCGGCACGCGACCCACAAGCTTCGCCCGGTCCCCCGTCATCGTCGGTGGCTCGTACTCGGCACCCATGCGCGTGGCATCCGAGAGCGCCCGGCCCACGCACTCCCCCGGCACCTCGAGCTCAAAGTGGTACCACGGCTCCAACAGCACCGCCGCGCCAGCCTCACGCGCCTGCATGAGCCCCTGGCGAATCGCGCGGTACGTGGCCTGGCGAAAATCGCCGCCCTCGGTGTGTTTGGCATGCGCACGGCCGCCCGTGAGCGTAATGCGCACATCGGTGATGGGCGAGCCGGTCAGCACGCCCAGGTGATCGCGCTCCATGGCGTTGGTGAGTGCCAGACGCTGCCAGTTAAGATCGAGCTCATCGGTCGAGGTCACGGTGCCAAACTGCACGCCCGAACCCGCCGGCAACGGCTCCAGACGCAGATGCACCTCGGCATAGTGGCGCAGTGGCTCAAAGTGGCCCACGCCCTCGACCGGCTGCGAAATAGTCTCCTTATAGAGAATGCCGCCAGACTCAAACGCAACCGAAAGGCCAAAGCGATCGGCCAACACCCGCTGCACGACCTCGAGCTGCACCGCCCCCATAAGCTGCAGATGTATTTGTTCAAGATGGGTGTTCCAGCCTACGCCGAGCATGGGATCTTCGTCCGCCAACTCAGTCAGCGCTTTGAACACCGCGTGGACATCGTGTTCGCCCGGAAGCACCGTATAGGTGAGGACCGGCGCAATGACGGGCGCATCGCACGCGGGTTCCGCGCCCAGAGCGTCCCCTGGGCGAACGTGCGCAAGGCCCGTCACGGCACAAATGCCGCCAGCAGCAACTTCTTGGGCAAGCTCATACTTCTCGCCGTTATAGATGCGTACCTGATCGACCTTCTGCTCCCATGCCTCGGCACCGGAACGTCCGTTAATCACCTGTTTGGCATGCAGCGTGCCGCCGGTCACTTTAACCCAAGCCAAGCGCTCGCCGCGGTCCCCGCGGCTGACGCGATAGACGCGGGCGGCAAACTCCGGGAGCCACGCCTGTTCGCGCATCAGCGCGCATATACCATCCAACAGCTCGTCCACACCTTGGTCCTTGAGCGCCGAGCCGGCAAAGCAGGGAAAGAGCTTGCGCTCAGCAACCATGCGCGACAGCGTCGCGGAGGAAAGCTCACCCGCCTCAAGAAACTCCTCGAGCGCCGCTTCGTCCAACGCAGCAGCGTCCTCCTGAACGGCGCCACCCGCCAGCAGTTCGTTGGCATCCAGGCACCCCTCAGAAAGACGTTGCCCAAGTTGTGCCAGCAAAACATCGCGGCCGGGATTCTCCAAATCGATCTTGTTGATAAAGATGAACGTCGGGATGTCATAGCGCGCAAGCAGGCGCCACAGGGTTTCGGTGTGCCCCTGTACGCCATCGTTGGCGCCTACCACCAGAATCGCGTAGTCCAGGGCACGCAGCGTGCGCTCCGCCTCGGCAGAAAAATCGACATGGCCGGGAGCGTCCACGAGCATAACGTGGGTGTCACCATGGTCGAGCACAGCCTGCGACGAGAAGATCGTGATACCGCGCTCACGCTCAATCTCGTTCGTATCCAGATGCGAGTCGCCATCGTCAACGCGGCCGCGCTTGCGAATGCGGCCCGCGTTAAACAGCATGGCCTCGGCCAGCGTGGTCTTGCCGGCATCGACATGCGCCAAGATTCCAGCGACCGCTTGCTTCGACATGGCTCTCCTCTTATTGCAAGCCCATCGCACGCGGCAACGGGCACCCTCGTTCCACACTGGATGATACAATTTACGGGCCGGCGGGCGAAGCGGGCCCTATCCCCCGACCGAGCTCATCGCCCCGCGTTGCCGCGCGGCGATTTTCGTAGGTTCGCGCCTTGCGAAAGCCGGCTTGCAAATCAGCACAGCGAACGAAAATGACCCCACCTGGGCCAGTTTCGTTCGCATGAATTATTGATATGAGGCGTCGCTCTTACGCCTCGCGCAGCCAGTCAAACGCAACACGCGGCGTACCGTCCGACACATATACGATACCGGCGCGCTTAAACCCGGCCTTGGCAATGGCTCCCTGCATGGGCAGGTTGTCCTGATGTGTGTCGATGCGCAGGTGATCGGCACGCTCCTTGGCAAAGGCAAACATCGCGGCCGCGATACCGTGCACGGTGCCGTCGGATGCCACACGGTGCAGCACGGCGTACGGAGTGTCGCTACGCCATTGACCGTCCTCAATTACGTCATAGCACTCGTCCGGGCCCGGTAAAAAGGCAAACGTCGCCACCACGTGACCATCGACTTCGCACACATAGCTGCCACCGGCGGCGATATCGGCAGCCAGCTGCTCGGCAGAAGGCGTGCCCTCGGGCCACTGCGTGGCGTTGCCATGCGCGCGCATAAAGGCGCGGGCCGCGTCATAGATAGCCATGACGGCGGGAATGTCGGTATCGAGGGTTTTTCTGATCATCACGCGGCGACCTCACGTTTATTGGTATCACTTTGATTGAGCAATGATACCAACGTTTGGAGAGGGGCGCGAAGCAGATGGGGAGCAAAAAGCGAGCCGCCTGGTCAAAAGCCAAAAGCGAGTTTTTGGGCGCTGCCACGGGCGGCGATATGAGCGACCTGTTTGCACGCGAAGACGAGCGCCGCGACGCATTAGACGCCGAGCGCGATGAAGCCTGGCGCTACAAGTCGTGCGAGCGCAAAAACCGTTACGACACGCGCGCCGAGGCCGAGGCAGTTATGGCCGACTGCGAAAACCGCGGACGGCGCGGCCTTGCCTGCTACAAATGCGAATACTGCGGCGGATGGCATCTGACGTCGCACCCTTGGAAATAGGCTCCGCATCGGCACGGCGCTGGCGAAGCGCCGGCCATCGCACGCAAGCTACGGGCGCGGCGGCACCAAAACATCGTAGCGAACGGCCTTGCCCGCGAGCTGATAGCTCGGCTTAATGCCGGCAAGCAGCGGCCCCTTCACCGGCCGCTTGATAACGACCTTGCGCGGCCGCACCGCAAGCGCAGCTTCGACCAGCGTCTCCTCATCGGCACACGGTTGTTCCAGATGATGCAAGAGTTGGAACTTCTTTTTCACCGCCGCGCTCTTGGTGCGCCCGGGAAACATGGGGTCCAGATACACCACGTCGGGGGCGGCAAGCTCGCCCCGCCCGATCAGCTCAGCCGTATGGCGAAGGCCGGTAATACTGTCCTCGCCCGCATGTAAGCGCATGCGCGCCACGGCTGTCGCAAGCGCCGGATCATCTGCCGCGCGGTCCAAGGCATCCTTGAGGAGCGCCGCAATCACGCAATCCTGCTCATACAAATCGACCGCAAAGCCCGCGGCCGCGAGCAGCAGCGAATCCTCGCCAAAGCCTGCCGTGGCGTCAATTGCCCACGGCCGCTCGATGCCTTTTGCACGCGCAGCCTTCACCAACAGCTCTTGCTGCAGACGGCCCTGCTTGAGTCGCGGCAGCATGCGGCCAAAATCGGCACGCAGCTCCATCGTGCCGTCGGTGAGCGTGAGGCCCTCGGGCTTCCCGGTCAGCTCAAGCCCCGCGGCCCGAGCAACAGAAAAGGGATCGACGACGCCCATGGGTACTCCTTAGCAAGCAAAACGAATACGTGGGCGCCGTTCATGACGACACCCAACCGTCCGCTATTGTCCCACATGTGACATGGCCCACAGCATCCCAATGCAAAGCACCGCCATCAATCCCGTGCACACGGCAGCGATCACGGAATCACTCATGCGCCTTCCCAACGACCGCGGCTCACGCACTTGCCCTGCTCCGTACATCATGGCTCCTCCTTGAGACCAGCTCCTTGTTACGACCTCATCATCGCAGCGCCGCACATGGGCTGCCATCGATTTGGCTTACGTCCAGCTTTCCTTTTTGAAAGGTTGGACCGTACAGGCAAGAGACGCTTTCAAACGCATGCATCGCCGCGTTGAACTACAATGTGCTTCACCATATGTGCAGTACATTGGGTGCGCCAAGTTGGCGTACTCGTATCGAAAGGACCAGCCATGAGCTTCACTCGCAAGACTCTCAAAATCCTTGCTCTCATCTACTTTGTTTTGGGCATCGCCAGCCTCGTCACCGCCGGCGTCGGTATCGCCACGGGCGGTCTCGATTCCACGTACGGTTCGTACGCCACGCTCGCAGCGGTCGTGCTTATCGCCAAGGGTCTCGTCGACCTTGCCGCAGGCGTCGCCGGTATCAAGGGCGCCAACAAGCCTTCGCAGGTGGACGGCGCGTTTAAGCTCGGTATTGTTGCCGCGGTCGCCACGCTTGCCCAAGCGGTGCTTACGCTTCCCGCGTTTGGCGGCGACGCCATCAACTTTGGCGCCTTTGTCGTCGTGGTGTACGACCTGTTCTTTGTTCAGCAGGCACACGCCGTTAAGGCCGAGAACAAGGACCGCCTGTAAGCGCCCGCTTCTCATAACCTCTGTTTCAGCCAAGCAACTAAAAAGGGCCGATCGCGCATCTCCGCGGTCGGCCCTTTACGTTTGCCCAGATAAAACCTGCCAAAATAAATCTGTCCCTTTTTGGTAGGTTAGTGGCGGTACTCGGCGATGATGAAGTCGATGTCGGTTTGAAGGGTGTCCAAATTTGCCAGGCGTTCTTTGTCGGAAGGGCGCGTACGGTAGTAGTACGGCGTCATCTGGAACACTGCCTCGATGTCGGCCTGGGTCTGAAGCGTAATATTCGCAGACACCCGCTGCATTCCGACTAACTCGAGCTCGGTGGTCTTCGGCAGCTTCTCATCGTTAAGGTACGGCGTGTCGTAGAGCACCTCCTTAAGCCCAAAGAGATGACGGGCGCCCGGCACCACGGTGTAGAGCGAGCCCTCTGGCGCCAGCACGCGGGCAAATTCGCGCTCGTTAAAGGGAGCAAAGAGCTCGGTCACCATATCGAAGGTGCCATCGGCCACGGGGATGTCCTTCATGTTGGCCACGAAGTAGGTCGCATCGCCGCGCTTGGCGGCAAGGCGCACCATCTCTTTGCCCAGGTCAAAGCCGTAAGCATCCACGCCCGGCACCGCACCCATGGCGCTGGTGTAGTAGCCCTCGCCACAGCAAATATCGAGCAACGTCATGGGGCAGTTCGTAGACGCGGCACGTCCAGACACCCGCTCGCGCACCAGCTCGACCATCGCATCGCGCAACGGCGCATAATAACCGCGGTTCAGAAAGTCGCGACGGCTGCGTGCCTGCGACTTGGGATCGCCCATGGAGTCACCGCTCTTGGACGAGCGCAGCAGATATAGATAGCCCTCGCGCGCTCGGTCGAACCGGTGTCCGCCCGTGCACGCAGCACCGCGCTCGTCGTCCACCAACGGCTCATGGCAAACGGGACACAACAACATGGCAACTCCTTAGCGCGAACAACACAACGCCCACTATTGTCGCACGCCTCCCCCACCTAGTCATTGGAGACGTTCTTGAATGACCAGTCGTTTAAGAACGTCCCCAACGACTAGCCAATTAGGAGTATCATCGTCTGCGCAAATAAGCACGAAATAGCATGTTAGAGATTGAGAGCGCATGGCTGACACCGTATCTAAGCACATTGACATGACCACCGGCTCGCTGTGGCGCAATATTCCCCTGTTCGCCTTCCCCGTGGCCGCCACGAGCATCTTGGAGCAGCTGTCGAACCTCATCGCCACGGTCATTATCGGTAACTTCTCGGGCGACCAGGGAACCCTCGCCATGGCGGCGGTCGGCTCCAATGTTCCGCTTACCAGTCTTATGCTCAACCTGTTTATTGGCATGTCGCTTGGCTCCAACGTGGTCATCGCCAACGCTATCGGCCGCAACGACCAAAACATGGTCAAACGCGCCGTCCATACCTCGATTTTAATGGCGCTCGTGGGCTTTGTCGTCATCGCGCTGGGCGAGATCTTTGCCGAGCCCATGCTCGCCGCCCTCAACGTTCCCTCCGAAACCATGCCACTCGCTTCGCTCTACCTGCGCGTTTTTTTGCTCAGCCTGCCCTCAATCTTGCTCTACAACTTTGAGGCCGCGATCTTCCGCTCCGTCGGCATCACCCGCATGCCGCTGCAGGCGCTTGCCGTGTCCACCGTCCTCAACATTGGCCTGGACCTCATCTTTGTCCCCGTACTCCACTGGGGCGTCGCGGGCGTCGCCATCGCCACCGCCATCGCCTACACCGTCAGCGCCGCTACGCTCTTTATCCGCCTGCTCAAGACCGACTCCGTCGTCCGCGTCACCCTACGCGACCTGGCTATCGACCCCGTCGCCCTCAAGCGCATCGTCAAGATCGGCCTGCCCGCCGGCATCCAAAGCGCCGTCTTTGCCGTCGCCAACATCATCATCCAGTCTGCCATCAACAGCCTGGGCACCGAAGTCATGGCGGCATCGAGCGCCGCCATGAGCCTGGAGTACGTGTGCTACAACCTGCTCAACAGCTTTAGCCAGGCTTGCACCACCTTTGTAGGACAAAATCACGGCGCCCGCCAGATCGACCGCTGCACCAAGACGCTCAAGGTCTGCCTGGTCGAAGGCGGTATCGTTGCACTCACCACGATCATCGTTATTGTCGGCCTAGGACGCGAGATCTTGTCGCTCTTTAACAGCGATCCCAACATCGTCTCGATCGGCTATATCCGCGTGTGTTCGATCTTCCCGGCGTACGCCTTTAGCATGTTCTACGAAAACATGTCAGGCTACCTGCGCGGCTTTGGCATCTCGCTCACGCCCGCCCTCATCACCATGATCTGCGTCTGCGGCATCCGCTTCTATTGGGTGTTCTGCGTGTTCCCGCACTTTCGCACCTTTGCGAACATCATGATGGTCTACCCCATCAGCCTGGGCACCACGGCGTTCTTTATGGTCGTGGCGGTGCTACTCTGCCACCCGGCACGCACCTATCGTGTCACCCAAGCCAAAGCGACAGCCCGCTAAACACAGCACTCAACGCCACGCCAGTCATTAATTGACAATATGCGAGCTCATATAGTCGATAAAGCGCCTCGTGGCGATGGGCATGGTGTCCCAGCTGCGCCAGGCAGCCACCACATCGCGTGAGGGAGCATGCACGATGGGCCGCACACGAATATCGGCTTGCATGCCCTCTACAGTACGACGGTAGAGCATGCTCACGCCCAGGCCCTCCTCCACCATCGCCATGATGGTGTAGTCGTCGGTCACCTCACTCGTCACGTGCGGCGACAGGCCATACGCCGCGAATGCATCGAGCACCAGGCTCTGTTCGCCCTCATCCAGCAGCACAAACGGCTCGGACGCTAGGTCGGCGAGTGTCACCTTTTCCTTTGCCGTCAGCGGATGCGCGGCCGGCAACAATGCTACCAACTCGTCGTGATAGACCACACGCTTCTCGAGCCCAGCGGTAAATCCGCGCGCCGTAAAGCAAAAGTCAACCACGCCATCGTGCACCCATTAAGCGTTGCGCGTGTAATCGCCCTGCTTGAGGGTAAAGCGTACGCCCGGGTGCAGCGCACCAAAGTCGCGAATCACGCGCGGCAATACGGTGCGGCTCACGTTGGTAAACGTCGCGATACGAATATCCGTCGAGGAGAGCCCCAGCAACTCCTGACGTTTGCCCTCAAGCTCGGCCTCGGCAGTTACGATCTGTCGCAGATACGGCAGGTACTGCTTGCCGTCGCGCGTAAGCGACACGCCCTGCTTGCCGCGCTCGATAATCGTAGTGCCCAGCTCGCGCTCGAGTGCCTTGACGGCCTGGCTCACCGCACTTTGTGTATAGCCCAGCTCATCGGCCGCGCCCTTAAGGCTGCCGCGATCGACTACCATACAAACAATCTGATACCGCGATGCCATCGTGCCTCCACATCGATGTAGCTATAAAACGTTTTGCCAGGGCTTTTTCTGCCAACATTAGTATTTCTTAATCATACTGAAGATACATTCGCTTTACTACATCCACATCTGGGAGCAGAATCCTTGTTACGAAACCGTTCCGTAACAAAAGGAGTCCCATGGATCGCAAAAAAGCAATCGCGCTCTCATTTTCCGTTCCCGTCGCATGGGGCTTTTCGTATCCCCTCATGAAGATCGGCATGGACAGCATGAACGCCACGAGCATCGTCGCGCTACGCTGCATCATCGCCTTTGTGGCCTGCCTGCTGCTCTTCCACAAACGCGCGTTCCGCATCAACCGCGACCTTATGGTTCGCGCCGCCATCATCGGTGCCATTATGGCAACTGAGCTCACCTGCATGTGCCTGGGCTCCAGCCTCACCTCTGCCTCCACTGCCGGGTTTTTGCAGAGCCTGACGGTCGTGATCGTGCCGTTTGCCAACGCCGCCCTGCTGCGCCGCGCTCCCGAGCGCAAGGTACTCATCGGCACCGCCATCGTCACCTGCGGCATGCTGCTGCTCTCGGGCGCCGACTTCACCAGCCTGAACCCGGGCGCGCTCATCATGCTGCTCTCCGCCTTTGTCTACGCCGGACACATCATTGTGGCCAAGCGCTTTGTCGAAGAAGTCGACCCGCTGGCTCTGGGCGTTTGGCAGCTGGGCTTCGGCGGCTTATTCTCGGGTATCGCCGCATTCACCCTTGGCGGTTTCACGCTTCCCGGCACGCCCAGCGAAATCGTCGTTGTCGTCGCGCTCGCACTCATCTGCTCTGCCTACGGCTTTATCACCCAGACGCTCGTGCAGCCCCACGTGCCCGCCGAGACCACCGGCTTTGCCTTTTCGCTCGAGCCGGTATGCTCCGCTGTCTTCTCGTTCTTCCTGGTCGGCGAGGTCCTGAGCCCCATCGCATTCTTTGGCGCCGCCCTCATCCTCGCCGGCGTCATGGTGGCAACCGTCGAGCTTCCGCGCCTCCGCGCACATGGACAGGCTCACATGGCAGGAGCGCCCGAGCGCGTCTCGTAATCCCCACTCCTTATGCAGCCGCGGCATAAAGGCAACCGGTGCGCCTTTACAATAGATGCCAACAGAGCATCTGTCATAAAGGAGCCCCATGGACACCGCAACCCGCGACCGCAACATAGCAACTTGGTTGGGCGATGCGCCGCAGCCGGTACGTGACACTACGAACCAACTGCTCGAGCGCATCGCCCTTTTGCGCACCGAGCAGACCATCTACCCGGCACAAGACGACATCCTCAACGCCCTCGCCTACACGCCGGCCGACCAGGTCAAAGTTGTCATCTTGGGTCAGGACCCTTATCACGGGCCCAACCAGGCCATGGGGCTGTCGTTCTCGGTCCCCACGACGCAAACCAAGTTGCCGCCGAGCCTGCGCAACATCTATAAGGAACTTAAAGCCGATCTGGGTTGCCCCATTCCCGCCACGGGAGACCTAACCCCATGGGCACAGCAGGGCGTCCTGCTCCTCAACACCACGCTCACCGTGCGCGAGCATGCCGCCAACTCGCACGCCAAACTGGGCTGGAGCACGCTCACCGACTACGTTATCGAACGCTGCTGCCAGCTGCCCCAACCGGTAGTCTTTTTGGCATGGGGCCGCTTTGCCCAGCAGATGGTCGAAGGCAAGCTCGCCGCGACCGGCGCGGGCAAGGCAACCGACAAGTTCTGCCTGGCCTCTACGCATCCCTCGCCGCTTTCGGCCAACCGTGCCACGGCAGAACTCCCCGCCTTTATGGGGTCGCGCCCCTTCTCGGCAGCCAATCGGCTACTCGAACAGCACGGCTCGACCCCCGTCAACTGGACTTGCCTCGGCTAAAAATCGATACATCAAAAACGCGCCCGACGGCAATCTTGCCATCGAGCGCGTTTTCTATTCGGGCCATATAAATTGTGTGCGACCGGCCTCGCCGCCATCGATCAACAGACTCTGTCCGGTCATAAACCGGTTGGTCACGCCCACAAAGTAGATCCACTCGGCGATCTCTTGGGCGGTGGCCCAGCGTTTAAGCGGCGTGAGCTCCATAATCTGGTTCCACAGGTGCTCGTCTTCCATCACGCAACGGTTGAGCGGCGTGATAACGCCGCCCGGGTCCACACTGTTGGCGATGGCCTGCGGTGCCAGGCGGTTTGCGAGGTTCTTAGTGTAGGCGATAACGCCGCCCTTGCTGGCGGCATAGGCGGGAAACTCCGATCCAGTATGCCCGCTCGCCGACCCCACATTGACCACGGATTTGATAGCCGGCGCAGGCTTGGCGGCGAGCCCCTCCCCCACAAAGGCGTAGCGCTCGGTCACGTTAATGGTGCCGCACAGGTTGGCGGCGACGTCGTCGGCCGAATCCTGCGTACCGGCAACGTTCACGATTACCTGAGGCTCAAGGTCGCTTGGAAACGAGTCCGGCTCGCGGACATCAACGATCAGATGGCGGTAGCGCTCGTGTTCGATAGCCGGCGACAGCAGATCAAAGCCCACGACCTCGTGGCCCTCATCCAAAAAGCGCTGCACGCACGCGGCTCCGATACCGCCCGAAGCGCCCGTGATCAAAACCCGCATACTTGCTCCTTAGGCGGTTGCGTGGCGCTCGAGGTACTCGGAGCCCACATTCTCGCGCTCCCAGCCGCGCACGACCTTGTAGCCCACGGGGCTCAGGAAGACCTCGCACAGCAGCTCGGCAACAGCACCGGTCAGCGAGCACATGAGGACCTGCACCCAGGTCCAACCAAAGAACGTGTGGCTCACCACAATGGCAAAGACCAAGTTGTCGATAAACTGGCCAACACCCGTGGACACATAGGAACGGAAGGCAAAGCTCGCAAAGTTATTCTTCTTGAGCATACGGCCGAGCGACTGGTTGAGCGTGGAGTTAACCACGGCAGAAACGAGCATTGCCAGCGAAGAGCCCAGCACCACGTACCAGGTGCCGCCGATGGTGGCGTTAAGGGCGGTGTTGACCTCGATCATGCCCGTGTCGTAGTAGGCGCCCCACATGCCGGGCGTGAGCGAACATGCCCAAAAGCACAGGCTCACGGCCAGATTGACCAGTAGCGCGAGGATGGAGATTTTGATGGATGCCTTGGCGCCAAAGCGCTTGCAGATCATGTCCTGGCACAAAAACGAGACCCAGCTCACCACAAAGCCGCAATCGAGTGCCAGATACGGCAGGCTGATGAGCTCTTTGTTGGCCAGCAGGTTCATCATGATGACACTCACGAAAAACAGCGAAACCGTTGCCGCGGGAATGCTCCGCAACAGGACCTTGTAGTCCTCCATGACCTTCTTGATCATTATGTACTCCTTTGGTTTTAGGTTTAACGAGCAGGATATCGGACCCGAACTGCTCGGACGTCTCGGTCTTGAGACGACGGTGGGTATGATAGCCGCTCACACGGCATCAGGCAAGTAAATGGCGCGGCAGCCCCGCAGGACCACCGCGCCGATGCGTTAAAAGGCTACGTTGCCAAACTCCGACAGGATCAGGTCGGGGTTGTGGTCGGTTGCCCAATCCACGTTCCACGGGCTCGTGAACAGCAGCAGCTTACCGCCGCGCATATCCTCGACACGCAGCGTGTCGCGCGTGAGCGAAAGGCCCGGGATATCGATAGTGTCGGGGTCGTTCTGGATCCAGCGGATGTCCGTATAGGGCAGCGGCTGGCGACGAACCTCAACACGGTACTCGGCCTTGAGACGGCGCTCGAGTACCTCAAACTGCAGCACGCCGACCACGCCCACGATGACGCTCTCCATGCCGGCACCCAGTTCGCGGAAGATCTGGATGGCGCCCTCCTGGGCAAGCTCCTCCATACCCTTAACGAACTGCTTGCGCTTGAGCGTGTCGACCTGCGTAATGCGAGCGAACATCTCGGGAGCAAACGTCGGGATCTGCGGATACTGCACGTGGCGCTTGCCGGAGCACACGGTGTCGCCGATGCTAAAGATACCCGGATCGAACAGGCCTACGATATCGCCCGCGTACGCCTCGTCCACGATGGCGCGGTCATCGGCCATCATCGAGGTACCCGTAGCGAGCTTAAGCTTGCGGTTGCCCTGCACGTGGAAGGCATCCATGCCGCGCTCGAACTTGCCCGAGCAAATGCGCACAAAGGCGATGCGGTCGCGGTGGTTCTTGTCCATGTTGGCCTGGATCTTAAACACAAAGCCGCTAAAGTCGTCGCGGCAGGGATCGACCGGTTCGCTGGTGAGCGTATCGGTATAGGCGCGCGGCGTCGGGGCCAGACGCAGGAACTCCTTCAGGAAAGGCTCCACGCCAAAGTTGGTAAGCGCCGAGCCAAAGAACGCCGGGCTCAGCTTGCCACAGGCCACGGCATCCAAATCGAGCTCGTCGCCGGCACCATCGAGCAGCTCGATATCGTCCATCAGGTTCTTATGGTTTTCTTCGCCGATGAGCTCGTCCATGGAAGAATCGCCCAGTTCGGCCTCGACCTCGGCGACCTTCTTGGTGGCGTTGGCGTGGCCGTCGCCCTCAAAGGCGATAACGCGACGGGTCTGACGGTCGAACACGCCGCGGAAGTTGCGGCCGCTGCCGATCGGCCAGTTCATGGGATAGGTGTTGATGCCCAGAACGTTCTCGATCTCTTCCATGAGCTCAAACGGATCGCGAGCCTCGTGGTCGAGCTTGTTCACAAAGGTGAAGATGGGAATGTGGCGCAGCGTACAGACCTTAAAGAGCTTCTTGGTCTGGGCCTCGACGCCCTTGGCGCCGTCGATAACCATGACAGCGGCGTCGGCAGCCATAAGGGTACGGTAGGTATCCTCCGAGAAGTCCTGGTGACCGGGGGTATCGAGGATATTGACGCAGGCGCCGTTATAGGTGAACTGCAGCACCGAGGAGGTAACGGAGATACCGCGCTCCTTCTCGATGTCCATCCAGTCCGAGACGGCATGCTTGGCCGAGCTCTTGCCCTTGACCGAGCCGGCGGTCTGAATGCTGCCGGTATAGAGCAGCAGTTTCTCGGTAAGCGTGGTCTTACCGGCGTCCGGGTGGCTGATGATCGCGAATGTGCGGCGCGACGAGATTTCATCCGACAGGCTTGCCATGCGGATCCTTTCTTGCATTGAGTGCATTACGTCGATGTAACCGCCCTATTGTAGCCGCGAAATCCCGCTCTAGAGCGCCTATCAGGACAAATTCATCAGTTGGGGCCTGGGTAGCCGGCCCAATCCGTATTTACCTCTTGCATAACTGTGCATAGTGTATATATACTGTGCTTACCGGTTATATACACGTGTAGCCCAACAGCTAAGGAGCCGCTGTGGACATCATCCTATCCAATTCGAGCGACAAGCCCATCTACGAGCAGATAACCTCGCAAGTCAAAGCTCAGATCTTATCGGGCACGCTCGCTGCGGGAGCCAAACTCCCCAGCATCCGTGCACTCGCGAGCGATCTTGGCGTGAGCGTCATCACCACCAAGCGCGCCTACGCCGACCTGGAGCAACTCGGGTTTATCTACACCGTGCAGGGCAAGGGCTGTTTTGTCGCCGAGGGCAACCAGGAGCTTTTGCGCGAAAACCAGCTCTGCCATATCGAAGAGCTGCTTGCGAAAGCGGCGAGCCAAGCCGAAACCCTGGGCGTCACGCGCGACAAACTGCACGAGATGCTCGACTTGGTAGCCCCCGAAACCATGCAGTAGCCATCTGCAAGAAAGGCTATACCATGCAAAACTTGTTAGAACTCAAAGGTGTCTCACGCCGCGTGAGCGACCGTTTTTCGCTGCGTGATGTCGCGTTCGCCGTGGAGCCCGGCCAGATTGTTGGCTTTGTGGGCGCTAACGGTGCCGGCAAGACAACGACCATTCGCGCCGCGCTCGGGCTTATCAAGCTCGATGCCGGCGAGGTGCGCCTGTTTGGGCAGCGCTGTGGCGCCGACGCGCCCGATGAGACACAGCGCTGCCTGCGCTCCCGCGTCGGTCTCGTCCTGGACACATGCCCCTTCCCTTCAACGCTCAAGGTGGGCCAGATCGAGGCACTCGTAGGCCAGGCGTACCCCACGTGGGACCGCAAAACGTTCGCCGGATTCATCGACCGATTTGGCCTCGATCCCAAGACAAAGGTCAAGGACCTCTCCCGCGGCATGGGCATGAAACTGCAGCTTGCCTGTGCACTCAGCCATAATGCCAAGCTACTCCTTTTGGACGAAGCCACCGCGGGCCTCGATCCCATGGCGCGCGAGGAACTGCTCGATGAGCTGCTTGCTTTTGTCGCCGACGGCCAGCACAGCGTGCTGCTCTCGAGCCACATTACGTCCGACCTCGATCGCGCCGCCGACCGCGTCATCTGCATCGATAACGGCTCGATTGTGTTTGACCTGCCGCGCGAGGACATTACCGACCGAGCCGGCATCGCCCACTGCACCCAAGCGCAGGCCGCCGAGCTTATGGCTTGCGTCGAAGGTGCCCATGCCGCCCGCCACGCCTACAGCGTGGACGTGCTCGTGCCCAACCGTCGCGAAACGCTCGAGGCCTTTCCCGAGATTCCCTGCGATCGGGTAACCATTGACGACTATCTTCGCCTCACGCTGAAAGGGGCTTCAAAATGAAACGCGCCTTTATGTCCGAGCTCGCCATCGCTCGCACGCTCATCCCGAGCATTGCGGGCGTCGGCCTATTCATCTTCGTCGTGCTAACCCTTGCCAACGCATCGGACGGCGATTCCGGTATGAGCGCCGGCGCCTGCGCGGTCAGCGCCATGTCACCCATCATAATCATGAACTCACTGGCTGGCTACGATAACCAAAACGGTTGGGAGCGCTATCGGGCAACGCTGCCGTTCTCGCGCAAAGACATCATCTGCGCACGCTACCTGTGCATTATTGCTTTCTCGGCCGTCATGGCATGCGCCGCCGTGCTTTTGAACATCATCGCCCTTCCGTTCTTCGATCACACGGGCATTCCCTCGACGGGACAGACCGTCTTTGAGATCACAATAGCCTCCGCCGCATCGATGCTCATCTCCCTCATGATGGTGTTTTTAGCACAGCCGCTGTTCTTTCGATTTGGACACATGGAGGCGCTGCGCCTTTCCGTCGGCCTGTTTGCCCTGATGGGCTGCGGTACCATGGCAATGCTGAGCTCTTCCAACCCCATTAGCAACTGGCTCATGTCGATTGCCGGAGCGAATCCCGATCCTGCCGTTCTGGGCTGTCTGTGCGCAGGAATTGCCGTGCTGGCCCTCGCGCTATGTGCAATCAGCTGCACCGTCAGCACCAAGGTCTATCGAGCACGCGATCTGTAGCCACGCGAGTCTCAATCCACGAAGGGCGCGATCGCCGCCTCTCCCCGCAAATCCGTGGCAAACGGCATGTCCCTGGCGTGCGCCACCGTACTACTTGCACAGCGGCTTGGGTAGCGGGATACCGGCGGCGATGACAGCCGCGATGATCATGCAGACGATACCCTTGAGTGGGAAGCACATGAGCAGCAGGCCCACGACCATGACCGGCTGGCGCATGACCGCACCCATCGTCGATGCCGTGCAGACAGCGACGCAAAAGACCGGATCGGCGCCGGTGAGGATGGCAAGGCCGTAGCCCAGGCTCACACCCGAGAAGATAACCGGGAAGAAGTGGCCGCCGCGCCAACCAAGGTTGATGAGGGCGGGCGTCAGCATGGCCTTAACAAGACCGGTCGCGATAAGCACGCCAGCGGGAATGGTCAGGTAGGTTTCCATGAGCACGTCGGCCTGGGTCTCGCCGGCAAACATGGTGTAGGGCAGGACCGTGCCGCAGATGGCGAGCGCCAGACCGGCTAGCATGGCCTTGACGACAGGACGCTCCCCTATTGCATGAGACAGTGCCTCGCTCGCATGTTCAGAGACAAAGTACAGCCATCCGCAGATTGTTCCGATCAGCGACAGAGGGATGAGCCAGACAAGTTCCAGGTTGCCCACCACGGCAGCCTCGAACCTCGGCATGCCCATGCCGCCGCCCATGAGCTGGCCGAGCAGCAGGTAGGTGCCCAGACCACCGGCAATCGCAATGCCGTAGACCACCGTCTTTTGCGCCTTGGGCAGCTTGATCGTGATCTCGTCGGACGCGGACTCATCGTCGGCGTCTTCGCCCTGGCCGTCAGTACTTCCGGCAAGCGGCGCCACAAAGCCAAACACGGGCGCGGTAAAGAGCGCCGTCAGAGCAGCCTGGGTGCCCAGCAGCGTAAGCTCCCTAAACTCGGCACCAAAGCGGCGCATGCGGTCGCCGACCCAGCTGCACAGGCCCGCGATGACGCCGGTCAGACCGGCTTCCGGTCCAATACTTCCGCCAAACAGCAACGGCAGCAGCGCCGCAATCGACAGCTTGCCCAGATTGTCGTACGGGTAGCGACCGTCTTGCTTTACCTTGGCCATCACCTGGTTGAGGTCATCGGTCTTGGTGCCCGTCGTCTTTTCGTACAGACCGATCAGCAGGCCGCCCAGCAGGCAGACGAAAAACGGGTATGGCAGAAAGCCAAACGGGCCGCTGGCAAGCTCGGGCGAAGCGACGCCCAGCGCGTGTGGAATCTCGGTCCATAGATAGTCGATGCCGTGCTCCATCGCAAAGAAGAACAGCCAGACTGCGGCACCTGCGAACGCACCGGTCACGGCAACGCTAACTAAAAACAGCGCGCGGTTTGTGGGTTTGGCAAGGTTATCCATCGGGTCCTCCCGCGGTCAAAGTCGACATAGATACGTTTTATTGTAGAGCGAGTGTGGCCCAGACAAGCCAACCGTCTGCGCCGCAAACGGCACCATTGGGAGCCATAGTGGGGCAGGCTCAAGGCTTATCCGTTGATAATCGAGGCAATCTCGCGCAAATCGTCGGCAAAGTAGATGCCGTGCTGGCGCTTCAGGCTCGAAAGCCCCTTATCAATCATGTGCCCGAGCAGCGCCTTGAGGTCGTTGTAGTAACCGTTCAGGTTGTACAAAATGCACGGCGCATCGAGATACCCCAACGACACGGCGGACATGACCTCGGCAATCTCCTCGAGCGTGCCCGTCCCACCGGGAAAGGCGATGAACGCATCGCCGAGCTCAATCATCTTGGCCTTGCGCTCGGCCATATCGCTCGTCACGATAAGGTCGTCGATACCGTCATGCTGAAACTCGGCCGCGATAAAAAAGCTCGGCTCCACGCCCGTCACATGTCCGCCAGCATCGAGCACGCTATCGGCGAGCGCGCCCATCAGGCCCGATTTGGACCCGCCGTATACCAGCGCGTGGCCGTTGGTGCCAATCCAGTTGCCCAGCTCCTGTACCGCAGGTAAAAACGCCGGGTCATTACCGACGCTGGCACCCAGATACACGGTGATATTCATTTCAGTCCCCCTCATCGTGACGCGCGGCGCCCGTTCTAGCGTTGGCGGCGACGATATTCGCGCACGCGGCGCGACAGATCGGCGAGCTCGTCACGATCGAGCTCTTCCAAATGCTCAAGATCGTCCATAAAGCGCGCCATGGTGTCCTTTTGGCGCAGCTTGATAAGCGTATTGCAGTAGTTCACCGCCACGCCCGTAAGCATGGCGATATAGAAGATACTGATGACGCTTAGGATGACGGTAATGCCGCGGGCAACCGGCGTTTCTGCCGGGATATCGCCAAAGCCGATCGTCGAGACCGTCTCAAAGCTAAACCAGAGACCATCACCAAAGGCGAGGGTCGTAGGCTCGGACAGCCAGACAGCCGTCGAGCACAGCAGGTAAAAGATAAGAAACAGGCCCGTGATGCGTGCAAAGCCAGCCTGTCGCAGCACATCGGCAAGCGTCCTCAACCTGTTCATCGCGACCCTTTCCACGGACAACCAATCACGTTCGCTCGGTATTGTCCCACAACCGGCAGTTAGGGACGTTCCTTTTAATATGAGCAGGACATTGTCAAGAGGCAAAATCGGGCCTGGCCCCAACGATATGGGGTCAGGCCCTCTCCCTATATCAGCCCGTCCGCGGCGACCTCGGCGTGTCTTACCGACGCTCGTCTTTGCAGTTTAATATCCGCCCGCGGCGATCTCTCGCTGGGCAATCCGTTGCTACGGCTGAGGCTTCTACGTCGAACCGACAGTCTGTGCACGCGTGTGGCGCCCTGGGCGCTCGCAGAAAAGGGACCCGAGGTTCGCCTCAACGGCTTCGGATCGAACCGCTTCCGGGGTGATCGGCTTATGTGCGGGGGACCGCCCCCCCTACGCCTCCTCGGCCATGAGGCCGACCGCCCATACCCAGCAGGCGAGCTCGCGCGCCGTGGCCACGTTCGCCTTGTTGCCGTGGACCCCGCGCGCGAGCAGCGCCTCCCGCCTCTCGACCAGCCTCCGCACGCCCTTGGCGGCATGCCTGCGGGCGACCCGGTCCGGGGCCTGGCCCTTGGCGAGGTCCTTCGGCCGCCCCGAGCACGTCAGGTAGTGCCACGCGGCCTCGACCAGCGCCTTCCTCAGGTGCTTGTTGCCTGCCTTGGTGATCGCGCCCCTGCGGTCGCTCTCCCCGCTGGAGTGCTCGGAGGGCGTCAGGCCGACCCATGCGGCGAACGACCGGGCGTTCCCGAACCTCGAGAACTCGCCGGCCTCGAACACGAGGTCGGCGGCGGACGCGGTGTCTACGCCCTTGAGGCAGCGGAGGGAGTCGACCCTCCTCCTCCACCTGGGCTTGCGGGCCTCGGCCTCGACGAGCCCCTCGAGCCTCGCCTTCTCCTCCGCCGCCCGCCTGACCGCGTCGACGTAGTAGGCGAGCACGTCGTTGTCGGCCCCCTCCGCGAACCTTATCGACTCGATCCAGGACCAGTGCGCCCGGGTCCAGTTGCCCTTCCTGCGGCCGGTGGGCGTCCTCTCGTCGAAGGCGAGCCCGTGCCTTAGCAGGAACTTGGAGAGCCGCTGCTTCGAGCGCGAGAGGTCGTCCCTCGCGTCCTCGAGCGCCCTGGTCAGGTCGCGGGCGGCCTCGCACTCGTCGTCGGGGACCCACACCTCGACCACGTTGCCGACCGACAGCATGCGGGCGAGGAACTCGGCGTCGTTGCGGTCGTTCTTCCTGCGCCTGTCCGCGCTGGGCTTGATCATCTTCGAGACGGCGCCGACCACGCAGTCGACACCCAGGCCGGAGAGCCTCTTCTGCAGGTCGAAGCCCGTGACCCCGGACTCGTACACGCACCTGGCCCCGGGGTCCACGGAGCGGACCCACTCCGCGACGGCGCCGGCGTCGTAGCCGAAGGTCGCGGCGCGCACCTCCCCGGTCATGACGTCGAGGGAGACGGCCTTTATCGAGCGGGCGTGGACGTCGAGGCCGACGAAGGTGTTAGTATCGAGCATGGGAGCCCCTTCCATGAATGCGGCGTGGCCGCCACGGTTGGATTAGACACTCACCATTGTCGGCCTAATCCGCGGTCTTTCATGCAGCAGGGGCTCTCAATGTTTTTATGTCCTGCTCATATCGTCTGTGCCGGCAGAAAGGGACTGTCCCCAACTGCCGGGCGGGACCGTTTAGCGGTGCAGCTGCCGACTGGGCAGGCTGAGCTGGTATCCTTATGCGGTAATGTCTCGATTCGTTAGGATTGCATGTGAGAGCTTCCGCTGTCCTTCGTTCAGTTATATATCGCACCCTGGCCGTCGCGCTTGCCGCACTCGCCATACTGAGCACCATCATGCCCGCCCCCGCCTATGCCGCCAATACCGATCAGCAGGTCAAAACGGTCCGCGTTGGTTGGCTCGTCAACAACGAGGGCTTCCAGGACGGCGCCCCCGGCGAGCGTCTCTCGGGATGGGGCTACGAGTACCTCCAGACCCTCTCGTACTACACACCCGGCTGGCAGTACGAATACGTCTCCGGCACCTTCACCGAGCTTATGGAGAAGCTCGAAGCCGGCGAGATTGACCTCATGCCAAACATCTCCTACTCCGAAGAACGCGCCCAAAAACTGCTCTTCTCATCGAACCCCGAGGGCACCGAACGCTACTACATCTATGCCAGGCCCGAGCGCGACGATCTGGCCAAGGGTGACCCCCGAGCGCTCCAAGGCCTTACCATCGGCTGCAACCCCGGCGTTATGCAAACCTTCGTTGGCCAGCAATGGCTCGCCAACGAAGGAATCGCCTGCACATACAAGGAGTATGACGGAAACTCCGTTCTCTTTGATGCGCTGGCAAACGGCGAGGTCGATGCCGTCATCATGAACGACACGACCTCGTCGCCCAGTGCCTCCCCCATGTTCTACATTGGGTCGAGCGACTACTATTTTGCCGTCCCCAAAAGCCGCCCCGACCTGATGGACGACATCAATGCCGCCATGACAGCAATCGCCCGCGTCAACCCACGCTATAACGACGAAGTCAAATCTCACTACTCGGCCCAAAACAGCGGTTCATCATCGCTCAACAGCCCCGAATGTTCCTGGCTCAAAGCAAACAACAACACCATCACGCTCGGCTACATTACGGGCAAACTCCCCTACTGCAACGAAGACGAAGACGGCAAAATGGAAGGCTCGCTCGCATCGCTTGCGACGACGCTACACGATAAATTTGGCATTACGGTCAAAACCGTCGCCTTTGATAGCTACAAGATGATGTCAAAGGCCCTGTCAGAGGGAAGCATAGACGTTGCGCTGCCGGCATACCGAGATTACTGGTTTGCCGAGCAATCAGGCGTTATGCAGTCGGTATCGTTGGGGACCATGTCCCTCACCGCCATCCACACCGGCAGTAACCTGAAAAAAGACCTTCAGAACATCGCCTGTACCAAATCATCGTTTGTCAACAAAAATGCACTTGAAAGTCTATTCCCCACAGCGACCGTAACCGAATACCAATCCGACGATGAAGCGTTCGACGCCCTCAGGAAGGGAACGGCGCGCTGCATCGTCGCTCCCAGTTCACGCGTAAAAACCATCGGTGACCGTTATGATCTCGAGGACTGCGAGACGGTCGAGCTCCCTGACACCTGTGACCTCGCGTGCTTGATGTCGCGCGGCAAGCCCGAACTGCTGGGAATCATCAACAAGGGCATCATCAATGCCGGAGAATCGCTCTCCGCAAGTAATTACTCCTCCACGTCGTACACGGCCCAGGAATCCAACACGCTTCAATTCCTTTATCGCAACCGCACCGCCATTGCAGCTACCCTCATCGGTATGTTGTCGGTCGGCATCGTCCTGCTCATCTGGGCGCTCGTGCGCGCTCGAACCGAGCGCAAAAAAGCCGATGCTGCCAACGCCGCTAAGACGGCATTCCTCACGCGCATGAGCCACGACATCCGTACGCCGCTCAACGGTATCCTGGGCCTTATCGAAATTGAAGAATTGAAGGAAGGCGATATGCAAGTCGCCCGCGAGAGCCGTGCCAAGGCGCGCGTTGCCGCCAATCACCTGCTCTCGCTGATCAACGACATCCTCGAGATGGGAAAAATCGAAGACCGCAAGCTAACACTGGAACATGCGCCTTTTAACCTCAAAGAGCTTTGTGACGATACGCTGGTGCTGTGCAAGCTCCGCGCGTCCAGTAACGGCATCACAATGCAGGACAATAGTCTGCCGTACGCCACGGGGCCATACATGATCGGCAGTCCCACCCATATCCGACAGATCATGATCAACCTGTTAGACAACAGCATTAAGTACAACAAGCACGGCGGCTCCGTCACCTTTAGTTCAAAGACCAAGCCACTCGATAACGGGCGCGCGCTCTTTTGCTTTAGCGTTTCGGATACCGGCATTGGCATGGCTCCCGAGTTTTTAAAGCATATCTATGAGCCGTTTGCCCAAGAAGGTGACGATGCGCGCAGCAAGTTCCAAGGAACCGGCATGGGCATGCCAATCGTCAAGTCGCTTATTGAACTGATGGGCGGCACCATCGAAGTCAGCAGCGAACTCCATGTGGGCACCACGTTCTACGTGGAAATTCCGCTCGATATCGACAAGAACCCCCGGGCGCGGGCGAATACGGTCGAGAGGGCGCTCGACTGCTCGCTCGCCGACATGAACGTGCTGCTCGCCGAAGACAACGAATTGAATGCCGAGATTGCCCAGACGCTGCTAGAATCCGAGGGCGTCGTGGTCACCCGCGCCGTCAACGGCAACGAAGTCGTCGATCTGTACCTGTCTCATCCCGCCGGCAGCTTCGATGCGATCCTGATGGACATTATGATGCCGGACATGGACGGTTACGAGGCAACCCGCGCGATTCGCCTGAGCGAGAAGGTCGATGCAGCCGATATCCCCATCATCGCGCTCACTGCCAATGCCTTTGCCGAGGACGCCAAGGCGGCACACGACGCCGGCATGAACGCCCATCTGTCCAAACCGCTCGACTTTAACAAGCTCAAAAACATACTCGCCCGCATCAAGAAAAACGGATCCGTTTCGCTATAGTTTGTGCTCAACCACCACGCACGACCAGAAAGGAAGCCAACGATGTTTAGGCCCTTACGTCGAAAGAAACGCGCCATCACTGACGAGGAAGCGCGCGAACTGCTCGCTACCTGCAAGCGCGGCGTCTTTGCCGTCAACGGCGACGATGGCTACCCGTACGCCATTCCCGTCAACTACTTCTTTGACGCCGAGCACGACAAGATCTATTTCCATGGCGCCAAAGCCGGCCACAAGGTCGACGCACTCAAGCGCGATGACAAGGTCTGCTTTACCGTATACGGCAACGAGTGGTACCAGGACGGTGACTGGGCTCCCTACGTTATGAGCACCGTCGTCTTTGGCCGTTGTCGCCTGGCGAATGACACCCCCGCGTTTATCGAGGACAAAGTCCGCCAGCTCGCCCTTAAGTACTACCCTTCTGCCGAAGAAGTCGAAGAGGAAATCGCCAAGGACATCAAGGGCGTCCAGCTCTACGAGATTTCGATTGAGCATCTTTGCGGCAAGCAGATTCAAGAAAAGTAAGCCCCTCAGCAGGCCTCATCAATAACAATATGGCCCAGTTTCAACCCACCTTGGAACCGGGCCATATGCTTATGAAGCGTCGGCGGCGATGTGCGCTAGCGCCTCGACGAGCTCTTGCGAGCTCACGGGTTTACTTAGGTGCGCGTTCATGCCCGCCTCACGCGAAAGCCTACGGTCGTCGGCAAAGGCGTTGGCGCTCACGGCGATAATCGGCGTGGTCGCGGCATCCTCGCGATCGAGTGCTCGAATCTGACGCGTGGCCTCAAGGCCATCGATGCCAGGCATCATGATGTCCATCAACACCACGTCGTACTCGTGCGGTGCGCTCGCGGTAAACATCTCGACGGCAGACTCACCATCCTTAGCATGCGTCACGATGGCACCGGCACGGCTGAGCGTAAACTGCGCGATCTCGGCATTCAGATCGTTATCCTCTACGAGCAAAACGCGCAAGCCCTGGAGCGCATCGCCGTCTCCCGCATCCGCGGGAACTGCCTGAGGAATCTCGGAGCGGTCGCACTTCTCGAACGGCAGGCGAATGGTAAACGTCGTCCCCTGCCCCAAGACACTCGTAAAGCTCATGGTTCCGCCCATAAGCTCGACCAGCTGTTTTGCGATAGGCGCGCCCAGGCCAGTTCCCGACGAAGCGCCTTCCACCTGCTGCTCCTCGCGGCAAAACGGCTCGTAGAGGTGCTTTTGGAACTCCTCGCTCATGCCAATACCGTTGTCGGCGATCGTGTATTCATAGACGGGGACGCCATCCGCTGGCTCCACCTCGCGGCACACCAGGCGGACATAGCCGCCCTGGCGGTTGTACTTGACGGCATTGCCGGCAATATTGAGCAACAAACGCTTGAGGTGCGTCACGCTCACCCGCGCATAGGGATGATTAAGCGTCTGCTGGTCGGAGATAATTGTCACCAGACGCTCCTCGGCCTGGCGCTCCAGAATATCGCGCACTTCACAGTTGAGGGCCACCAAATTTATGGGCACGAGGTTCAGGTCGACCTGCCCGCTCTCCAGGCGACTCATATCGAGCGCCTCGTTGGCAAGGTCGAGCAGCAGTCCCGATGCCGTCCAGATTTTTGAGCGGCACTCAGTCTGCTTTTGCAGATCGTCCGCATTGGCATCGCCAACCTCGACCATGCCGCGAATGCCGTTGATGGGCGTGCGCAGATCGTGGCTCATGCGACGCAGAAACTCCGTCTTTGCCGAGTTGGCAGACGAGGCCTCACGCGCCGCCTTTGCCAGCTTGTCGCCATAGTCGCGCTCCTGCTGCAGCAAGTCCGTCAAACGTCGACGATCAGCGCGGCGACGCACCGTCACAACAACGGCTATAACACCGCCGTAGAGCACCAGCACGCCGGCGGCAACAGCCGCGGCGACCTCAAAGTAGCGCTGCGCCGAGGCATAGGTGTACACATAGAATTTGTGCGCTTTTCCAAATGTGCCCAAATACCACTCGCCGTCGGCGTTAACCAATCTGACCTTACCAGCCAGGCATCGATCCTTAATACCGTCGACAATAAAGACATCCGTCGCAGGCAGATCGAACACGCCCAATACGGTGGGTTCAACGGCATTGGTCGCAACGACCTTGCCGTCGCTTTCGATCACGATATTGCCGCTATCGATGGTTTCATAGCCATCAAGCAAGCTCTGCAGTTTGAGTGTATTGCTTGCAACCGCCTTCGCGCTCTGATGCCTTACCGCGATAACGATGCCCTCGCCATCCTGCCGAGTCACGCAGCCAATGTCTGCGACCGAATCATCCGCAAGCGTGATGCGGGCGGTATAGGACTTAAGCGGATGAGCTGCCACCTCCAGCACGGGTGATCCTTTGAGATACGTAGCGAGCGACTCGTAGCCCACGTCATCGGTCGAGGACTCGGACACCAAATTGCCCGATGCGTCCGTCACGATCAGTGCGCTCACGTTGAACTGGTCGGCATATTGCTCCAGCGTGGCGTTATCCACCGAACCGTCGCGCTCCATATCGCGGGCAGCCTCTCCGGCGATCTCCATAACGCGAATCAGGTTTTTGGTCGTATAGGCGCTGTTGAATGCATCGTAGGAAAGGCTCTGCGTCGCCACGTAATCGACAACGTCGGCAAAGCGCTGCTCGGTTTGGGCCGTCATGTAACCGTAGCTCATCATGCCGGCAGCAACCGAGAGCGCTATCCCCAGCAGAGCGACAAGGAGCCATGCCCCTGCCGAACGATTGCCCCGCTCCTGAGCGGCGTGGTCGAGCGCATCGATCATGACAGGCCCTCCACATTCAAAAATGGCGAAGGGTCATCGAAGTACTTTGACACCAGGCGTTCCATGGTGCCATCGGCAAGCATTTCTTGGTAGGCATGAGTGAGCTTAACGTCGATGCCGCGCGTTTCGTTGATATCGAAAGCGGTGCCCAAACCGACCTCTAGCAACGGCTCATCCAAAATGCGATACGTTACGCCATAGTCTTTTTCGTAGGTGAGCAGCAAGGACTCATGCGCGGCGATGGCGTCGACCAGGCCCTCGACGAGCGCCGGGTTCAGGCACGAACGGTCCGAAAAGCAGTAGAGTTCCTTGATCTGCGGAACGTTTTCATTTGTGCGATTGAGCAAAATGCCCTCGGGCTTGGTGGTGGACTGAACCGCCACGATCTTATCCTCAAGATCGGCAAGCGTGTAGATATCGCTCTGGGGATCGACCGCGACCACCTGGCGACTCGCAAGGTACGGACCAGCCCAACGATACTCGTTTTCGCGACCAGTCATGCTAAAGCTGCCCATGACACAATCGAGTTCGCCGCTCGCCAGCAGCTCTTTCTTCTTTTCCCAATCGATCAGCTGGTATTTTGGCTTGTAACCAATGCGGGCCAAAGCCTCGGTTAATATCTCGACATCCAGGCCAACGATATCGCCGTACTCGTCGGTATACACAAACGGTGGATAGAGGTCGCTGCCGACGTTGAGTGTCTTAAGGTCGTCGTCTTTGACCTGCGAGGCGTCCGGACCTTTTGATGCAGACGTCGAGGCTCCGTCGTTCGACCCGGAACAGCCAGCTATCGCTACGACAAAGGCACTCGCCACTGCAAGCGCAACAAACAACGATATGGCAACCGAGCGACGGGGTCTTTTCATCGAGCTCCAGAAGATCCTGTTTACAGACTGAAATGCTAAAAATAATAGCAAATGAAACCACTCAAGCGCCCAATGGTTACAGACGCATTACCATGCGGGACCTTCTAGCCGACTTGGCAGAAGGCCCCGCATGCAGCGCACACTTACCGTGCATTAAAAACGTAGCGGTCCAAGCGGTCGCACGCTTCCCTTACGCGCGAAAGCGGCAGCGCCAGATTCACGCGAATGTGGCAGGGCCCATGGAACGGACGGCCGTCCTGATACCCCACGCCCACGCGCGCCCCCTCGCCGAGCAACCACTGAATATCGCGGCTATGCTCGCGGCACCACTCGGTGCAGTCCAGAAACACCATGTACGTGCCCTGCGGACGCGAATAGGACACGCCCTCAAAATGCTCGTCCACGTAATCGCAGAAGTACTCGATATTGCCGGCAAGCACCTGGTTGAGCTCGTCCACCCACTCGTAGCCTTGCGGCTGATAGGCACCGATAAGCGCATGCATGGAGAGGACGTTCATCTCGTTGTAGTGGGTCTTGTTGGACACGGCGCACACGCGGTCGCGCAGCGTCTCGTTGTAGATAATGTGGTAGCTGCCGACCAGACCCGCCAGGTTAAACGTCTTACTAGGCGCGTAGAGGGCAACCGTGCGCATGCGGGCATCCTCGCTCACCGACTGCGTCGGGATATGCTTGTGACCCGGCAGGATGATATCGGACCAAATCTCGTCCGATATCACCACGCAATCGTGCTGGCGATAGATGTCCATGGCACGTTCGATCTCGTCGCGCTCCCATACGCGGCCGCAGGGATTGTGCGGCGAGCAGAACACCGCGGCATGGATATGGTTTTGGGCGAGCTTTTGCTCCATGTCCTCAAAGTCCATACGCCACACGCCTTGGTCGTCGAGCCTAAGCGGGCTGTGGACAATGCGATAGCCCGCAGCCTCGATGGACTTGGTAAAGCCGATGTAGGTGGGGCTGTGGACCAGCACCGCATCGCCCGGCTGGACATATGCGCGCAGCGTGGACACGACGCCGCCCAGCACGCCGTTTTCGTAGCCGATATGCTCCGGCGCCAAGCCCTCAACGCCATTGCGACGGCTCTGCCATTCGATGATGCGGTCGAAGTACTCGGGACGCGGATTGAAATAGCCAAACATGGGGTGCTGGGCACGCTGAATGATGTACTCCTGGACCGTGGGCACCGTGGCGAAGTTCATGTCGGCCACCCACATGGGAATGCGGTCGAAGCCCTCGTCGGGTGCGTTCGGGGCCATACCGGGGATCTCACCCCAAGAGTCAACAGCGATAGAGTCCATGCCGTGGCGGTCGATAAGCGAGCTAAAGTCGTATTTCATGCTGAGCTCCCGTGCAAAGTGATTGTTTTGGTAGGCGTTATTGTCCACCAGCGCGGGCGGTTTTGGCATGGGGTTTGACGTTGTTTTTGACGGATACGGACGGATGGCCGGTTAGTCCCGCGCATCGCTGATGGCGGCTACCGTCAACCTGGCGCCGTCGACCGTAAACGATATATCAAGCCCGGCGTAAGCCAAATGGTAAACGCGGTTTGGCTCGTGCTTGCTGCCCGCGCGGCGCGGATCTTGGCGAAGGACCTCGACCAAACCAGGGAGCTTTGCGGGCGGGACCATATCCTGCAGCGCTTGTGGGAACTCGACGTCGAGCTCTTGCCACGGAGTACCCTCAATCCAGCCGCCCGTCGCATCTGGGTGACAGTCGGCAAATGGAATATAGGGCTTAATGTCGTAGATGGGCGTGCCGTCACGCAGGTCGGCCCCCAGCACATGGATGATGGGACCATTGTCGGTGAGCTCGACGCGATCGAGCTTGACGCAGGTAAGACCGATGGGATTAGGGCGAAACGGACTGCGCGTGGCAAACACGCCCACGCGCTTGGCTCCACCCAACCGCGGCGGGCGCACGGTTTTCGACCATTTTGCGTTGGTGCCGGACCTGTCCTGCGTCTTGGCATCGGCAGCTATGTCCTTAGCCGTGCCGCCGGGCGTTCCGTTTTCGAAGCGCCACAGCAGCCATAGGTGAGAGAAGGAGTCCAGACCCTCGACCGCCGCACTGGAGGCAAATTCCGGCTCAAACACGATGCGTCCCTGCAGATGGGGCGCCAAAAAGCTGTTGCGCGGAATGCCAAACTTCTGCGGCAGATCGGTATGTATGTGTGCAATAGGTTCCATGCCGGTCATTGTACGGCATGGAGGTGTGGGGCGTTGCGCGCAATTCTTCGCCGCGGTTCCCCGTCGTGCAACCAACGGTTGCTTGGAAGGGCACCTGCTGCCGCGTATGCTTAAGCCATCAACCAGCAGAAAGGAACCGCTATGGCCTTTGCAGAAAAGCTCATTGCTGTCCGTCGCGTCCATCACCTTACCCAGGAGCAGCTCGCCACCAAGCTCTTCGTCACACGCCAAGCCGTCAGCCGTTGGGAACGCGGCGAGGTCACACCGGGCATCGACATGATGAAGCTCATCGCCGCCGTGACCGGCGAGCCCCTGTCTCATCTGCTCGAAATGCCCGAGCGCTATTGCCAGAGCTGCGGCATGATACTCACGCCCGACGACTGCGGCACCGACGCCACGGGCGCCACGACCGACCATTACTGCAAGTGGTGCTACGACCACGGTAAGTACACCTACGACACCACCATGGAGGCGATGATTGAAGATTGTGCCCCGCGGCTGGCACAAAACACCGGTATGTCGCTCGACGAAGCCGTCTCGCTCATGGGAGCCGTGCTGCCACAGCTGGAGCGCTGGCACACCGTGCAGGAAAACGAGGAGCGCTACGGTGCCGAGGCGCGGTCGCGCTATGGCGATGAGGCTATCGATGCAGCAAACGAAACGTTACTGGACATGAATCCTCAGACATGGAACGACATGAAGGAACTTGAACGCGCTATTCTGGGTCAGCTCTCGATTGCCATGGGCGACGGCGATGCGGATGGAAGCGAGGCTCGCAAGCTCGTCGCGATGCATCACCGCTGGATAGCTCTCAACTGGGGCAGCGAGCCCCAAGACGAGGCCTATCTGGGGCTCGCCCACGGCTACCTCGCCGATCAGCGCTTTATCGACTACTACGACAAGCCATGCGGCACCGGAGCCACGGCGTTTCTAGTTCAGGCCATCGAGTCGTCGTTGACGCGCGCATAGACCGCGGCGGCTTTGGGTATTTCAATCAAAACCTCAACCGATTGGAGACCCATGGCTACTAATCATGAGCTCGCGCTGTACGTTATGACCGGCTGCCCGTATTGCATAAAGGTCAAGCGTTTCCTTGCCGATAACGGCGTGACCATTCCCGAGCGCAATATCTCGACCGATACCGATGCCGAGCAGACACTCATCGCCGTCGGCGGAAAACGCCAGGTTCCCTGCCTGTTCATCGACGGCAAGCCACTCTACGAATCGAGCGACATCATCGCGTGGGCGCAGGAGAACCTGCTCTAGCGTTCTATTGCGGTCGGCTGGCCCCAACCCATACGACCCAAACATGTACACCAGCATCCAAAATCGACATTTTTCGACATCTTTGGATGCTGGTGTACAGTTTTTTGCATGGGTAGTCATTGGGGACGTTCTTAAATGACTGGTTGTTTGAGACGACCTTTGGATTATGGCTGTTTGAGGCCATCTGACATCTCTGGAAAGGGCTCCTTAGAGGACCGTGTTCAAAAAATGGCAAATATGAGTACTGCTACTTGTTTAGTAACAGCGATTTTAATCATTTCAGGGATCATTCAACGCCCCAAGCGCCCGCAGACGGCGTTATTCCTCCCCATATGTTCAATAAAAGAGACGCCTAATGGTATTAAATCTCATCAGGGACCTCATTTTTGAAAAAAATAAATGCAACCATAATGGCAACAGTACTCATATTTGCCCTTTTTTGCACACAGCCCTCCAGAATAGTCGTTAGGGACGACTCAAAATGGCAATTCTGGCACTTAGACACTCTTTTCTTGAATGACTAGTTGTTAAAGAACACTCAGCGACTACTCCAATTCGCGACACACTGTGTCGCGAATTGAGCTGTTCTCACCACCGAAGACCGGTGAAAGCTCCTGACCAGAATCTCGATAGTTTGTTAAAGTGCCCCCTCTGCAGGTTCAATGAGCGCTCATGTTCCAGACTGGAAAGCGAAGAAATATCGAAGCCATCGATGCTCATTTCCTATCGAAAAAACTAGTCAATACACGCTAATTAGCTTGATAAACTGCTTGTATTTTTGTCTACAAAACTGTATACAAAAAGAGATTCCGAGAACCAGCGCTCGACATTATGTCAATCGATAGGGGGCGCTATGGACGCTAAGCAGCTCGAAAAGATGATGGGGTTTGCCCCCCGGAGAGTTGGAGAAAGCCGCGGAGGCATACGAAAAAGATAAGTGGCCGAAGGGTCGCACCATCAAGCTGGGAAGACCGCCGATCTCTGATGAGCCAAGCATTGTTTTATCGGCACGTGTGGGTGAGTCGGTTCTTGATGCGTTTGACGCAAAAGCAAAGCGCCATGGGCAGACACGCACAGAGCGACTCAGGGAGCTCATCACGATCGATGCAATGATTGCCTAGTTATCCACCGAGCCCAAAGACGTACGCCAGCATCCAAAGTCGACATTTTTCGACATCTTTGGATGCTGGCGTACGGTATTTTGCAACATAGTCATTCGGGACGTTCTTTTAAATGACTAGTCGTTAAAGTGCGTCCCCAACGACTAACTAGCCGTGGAAGCGTGCTATGGGCGCAAGTGGCTGTTCGCGAAAGACGCGCTCGACGGCGGCGCGGTATTCGTCGACCTTTTTGGTCTTGCGTACGAGCTTGTGAACGGTAGCGGGGTCGGCGAAGGCGCATTTGGCGTAGAACCACCACTCCTTCATGCGAAAGACCGCATTGCCGCCAATCTCTTCTGCATAGGCCGCAAACAGCGTGTCGTGGAAGCGCTGCAGCTCAGCAGCCGTTGCAGCAGGGCCACCCTTGACCATGCGAGCGAGCGCGGGATTCGCAAGCAAGCCACGCCCCAGCATTACATGGCGCGTGCCGGGATAGGCCTCCACCAGCGCGTCCATATCCTCAAGATCGAAAATGTCACCGTTATAGGCCACGGGGAACGGCGCGCGTTCCAGCGTCTCGCCGTAAAACTCCTTGCGCGGCGATCCCGTATAGCGGTCCTTTTGCACGCGCGGGTGCACGATCAGCTCTGCCAACGGCATGCGGCAATACAGATCGAGCACACGCTCGTATTCGTCGTCGCTCTCAAGCCCCAGCCTGGTCTTGACCGATACCGGCAACGGTGACCGCTCGCACACATCGCTCAAGAACACCTCGAGCTCGTCGAGGTTGCGCAGAAAGCCCGATCCTTTACCCTTGGCAACAACCGTACCCGAGGGGCAGCCAAGGTTGAGATTGACCTCGCGGTAGCCCATGTCGGCGAGCACCTGTGCCGCCCACACAAACTCGTCCGCGTTCTTGGACATCAGCTGAGGCACTACGTTGAGCCCCTGGTTATTGGCAGGATCGATCTCCTTAAACGCCTTGCCGCCAAAGCGATTTCCCACCCGCGGCGGCGGCAAAAACGGCGTGTAATAGCAATCGAGCGCACCGAAGCACTCCGCATGCACGCGACGGAACACATGCCCGGTAATCCCCTCCATAGGGGCCAACGATAGAATCATCTACTCTTCTCTCATATCAACGAACGTGACAAAGGAACTGTCCCTTTGTCACATTATTCGGAGCGCAGGGCTTCGACGGGGTCCTTCTTGGATGCGCTGCGGGCAGGCAGCAGGCCGGCAACGACCGTCAACAGCACCGAAATCGCGATGAGCACCAGCGCATCCCGCACGGGCAGGCTCATCAGATTGGGTACCTGTTTGGCCGCAAGCGCCCAAGCATTGACCGGGAAGCTCACGGCCACCACGACGACAATGGCAAAGACGCCGGCGATGAGGCCTTCGATAAAGGTCTCGGCATTGAATACGTTGGCCACGTTGCGCTTCGACGCGCCAATCGCACGCAAAATGCCAATCTCCTTTTTGCGCTCCAGCACGCTGATGTACGTGATGATGCCGATCATGATGGAGCTCACCACCAGGCTGATACTCACGAATGCGATGAGCACCAAGCTGATGGTGTTCACGATGTCGGTCACCGAGCCCATGATGATGCCCATGTAGTCGGTGTACGAAATTGCCCGATCATCGTGGCCAGCAGCTTTGACCTGCTTGTTGTACGCATCGATGTGATCGAGTACGCGCTCCTTGGCCTCAAAGTCGCGCGGGAAAATCTTAACCGAGATGGGGTCCGCCTCATCCGCATAGTCCAGCGTGGTCAGGTTGTTGTCGTAGGTGAGCTTCGACGCCTTGGCATAGCTCATCATGAGCGAACTCAGGTCCTCGGCGTCCATGTTGAAATGGATGGCACGAGCAAAGGCGCTCGCATCCACGTGCATGGCGCTCGCCAGGTTGGTAAAACTCGAAGACATCTGCGTCGCCATCTGGTCCATAAGCCCCGCTGCGCCCGCCTTGAGCTGGGACGATACCGTCGACGCTATCTGCTCGCTGATCGACTTCATCACCTGATCCATAGCCTGCTGCAGATACGGAGCCAGCTGCTTTTGCACATAGTCGGTCATCGCCTGTTGCAGGCGCTCGGCCAGGGCATCGCCGCCGAGCGCCTTCAATTGAGCCAGGCATTGCTGGGCTGCGGCATCATTCTCAAGATACGTCGAGAATGCGGCAGCGAGCTTTGACGCGTCTTTAAGATCTTCGGGCGACAGCGCCTTAAACTGATCAGACTGCAAAAAGCCCTCAAACAGTTGGTTGGCAAGTATTCCCACCTGCTGCATTTGCTCGGGCGTGAGCTCCAGACCGTCAAAGATGCCCAAGAAATCTGGAGCCGGTGCTTTTGCCATGATGTCACTGAAGTCGATATCCTTGCCAACGCCCGAAAGGTCAATGTCCAGCCCGGACAAGTCAAGACCCGACAGGTCCATACCGCCGACAACACCCGAGAGCGCGGAGGTATCGAACGAGAACGCGCCCTTGAGCGCCGCCTCGTCCACACTGAACATGCTGCCCAGATCCACTCCTTGTTTGGCCTCGCCTTGTAGCTCATCGAAAGACTTGCCCGTAAAGACATCTATCTCGGGGTGAGCGAGCTGCTCCTGCACAATCTGCGAATCGGCGGCGCGCTCCATAAGCTGACGAGTCAGCGCATGCGTATAGGCAATACCCGGGGTCAATGCGCTCGCATTGGCCGTCTCGTTAGGTCGCACCACGCCCACAATGTGCACGTCAATACCGTCGGCAACCTTGGCCGTCATAAAGTCGGCATCGTCAGACATGTCAGTCCACATGCCAGTCTCTTCGTTTTTGCGATACGCATCAGCCGGCGACAGCACCTTAAACGTGGTAGACAGCGCATCGTCGTAGGTAAAGTCGGTGCCGGTCTCGGGCGTTTCGACCCCACCGTCGGCCGTCATGGCACTGTTTACCAGATCGTTGAGCTCATCGATATCCAGCGCACCGATGCTGTAGAGCGTATAGTCGCCCACCGTACCGCGGCTCGAAAGCACCATTACGGCTTCGTTAGCAGACGTGGGCCAATGACCGGCGACGACATCGTACTGGCTGTCGAGCAGACTCTGGTCGTCAATCATCTCGTTAAAGACCGAGGTTCCCATGGATTCCATGCTCACCGTTGCCGCCGAGCTCGCGCCTCCGCTCATGGCCTCGGTCATGGCGTTGGGCACCAGCCGGACAGGCTTCTCATCGCCCTTGCCGGCACGATAGACAACCGGCGATACACCGTAGCCGTACTGAATGGCGTTGACCTCTTTATCGATGCCGTCGCCACCGGCATCGAGCCATGCCTTAAAGCTCGTCATGTCGTTGGACTTAACGCTCGCAAACATATCCTTTACGGCCGTGACCACAGGAATCCTATCGGTTCCCTTAGCCTTGCCGCCGGCACTGTCGTCGGACGAATCCACGTTTTCAGGCGAGTCATCATCCGCAGCCCCCTGCCCGCCCATCATGGACGACAGGTCGTAATCCTGCTTGGAAATGGTGAGCGGGTAGCTCGAGAGCGTATCCTCCTCGACCTTTTTGATGTAGCCGTTTACGCCATTGGACAGCGCCAGAATCGCCGCGATACCGATAATGCCAATCGAGCCCGCAAAGGCCGTCATGGCCGTGCGGCCCTTCTTGGTCATGAGGTTTCGGGCAGAAAGCCCCAGCGCCGTCACAAAGCTCATCGAGGTTTTGCGCGTAGGCTTAGCCTCGCGACGCGCGGCCTTGGCAACATCAAAGGGGTCGGAATCGTCGGTGATCTTGCCGTCCGCCAGGTTGACGATGCGTGTGGCGTACTGGTACGCCAGCTCGGGATTGTGCGTGACCATAATAACCAGACGGTCGCGCGCCACGTCCTTGAGCAAATCCATGACCTGCACGGATGTCGTTGAGTCCAGGGCGCCGGTCGGCTCGTCTGCCAGCACGATTTCGGGATCGTTGATCAGGGCGCGGGCGATGGCCACGCGCTGCATCTGTCCGCCCGAAAGCTGGCTCGGACGCTTGTTAACGTGCTCCCCCAGGCCGACTTTCTCCAACGCCTCGCGCGCACGCTGGCGGCGCTCGGCATGCCCCACGCCCGTGAGCGTGAGCGCCAGCTCCACGTTTTCCAAAATGGTCTGATGCGGAATGAGGTTATAGCTCTGGAAAACAAAGCCGATGCGGTTGTTGCGGTAGGCATCCCAATCGCGGTCGCGGAAGTCCTTGGTCGAGATGCCGTCAATCAGCAGGTCGCCAGAATCAAAGTGATCCAGTCCGCCGATAACATTGAGCATCGTGGTTTTACCCGAACCCGAGGGACCCAGAATGGCCACGAACTCGTTATCGCGAAAAGACAGGCTCACGCTGTCGAGCGCCACCTGCGTAAACGACTGCGTGACGTACCTTTTGCAAATTCCTTTGAGCTCCAGCATGGACGGCAACCTCTCCCGCGCGGGCGCCCCGCCCGCTCTCCCCCGCCGTTCGTATTCGACGCGTTTGTCCTACTCTATCCCCATTTTTTGCCGGCACCAGTGAAGAATGTAGGGAACCGCACCAAAAAACGAACGGGACGGCGCCTAAAAAAGAGGTCCCGAGCGGGACCTCTATATGGTGGAGATTATCTTGAAAGGCAGCGGACGACTCCGCACGGCGGCGCACGATCCTCGCTGTGCTTTACGCGTTTTCTACTGCTCGCTATTCGCAATCGCCTGGTCGATAAGCTTGTCGAGCGCTGCGCGCTGCTCGGCAGAGCTGATGGCTCCCACGATTGGATCCCCTACGATGTTGCCATTCTGATCGATGACATACGTTGTCGGGAACGAGAACAAATTTGACGTAAACTTACCGGCCTCGCTATCCGACTTGAACCAGATGTTCTTATATGTCACGCCCTTCTTGCTCAGCACGTCCTTGGCATCTGTAATCTCGCCCTTGTTGCCATCGAGCGTAAAGGAATTGACGCCCACGACCTGGCCGCCCTTCTCGGCGAGCTCCTTATTCAAATTCTCAAGATCGCCCAGCTCGCCCACGCACGGCTTGCAAGTAGTGAACCAGAAGTTCATGACGGTGACCTTGTTCTTAGAGAACAGCTCGTCGCTGCTCACGTCGTTGCCATCCAGGTCTTTGCCCGTAAAGCTGGGGAACTTCGTCGCCTCGCTCGAAGCATTGGCACCAGCCGTCATGCCAGCGGTCGAAGCGTCGACGCTCTCGCCTGCGCTCGGCGTGCTTCCACAGCCGGGGAACTCCTTCTCCAAGCTCTCGAGCTTGTCCTCGATCTCCTTGATCTGCTGTGCACCGGCCTTGAGTGTCTTAAGCTCATCCGCCGTGAACTCATCCTTGGCGCCGTCGATGGTCTTGAGCAGGAAATCGCCGTAATTGCTGCCGTCCTCAATCATTGCCGAGTCTTTATTTGCCGCATTGAATACCTTTTCCCACAGCGCGTTATCACTCGAAAAGATATCGTTCTCCTTCTGCATGAGTTTTGCATACAACTCGGCGGCCTCGTCGGCATTGGTCGGCTTCTGCGCAGTGAGTTCTGCGATCTTAGAATCGGAGCCCGCAGATTCGCTCGCATTGCCGCCAGGTGCCGAGCACGCCACAAGACACAAGGCCAGCACCGGCACCATAAACAGGGCCGCAATCTTAGAAAGCTTCATAGTCATTCCTCCGTTTTGTCGAAGCTTGTTTACTTTTTATCGGCGGTCAAGGGGAGCTTTTCCGCCGACACATCCAGGCCATAGCGATAGCTGATGGCATCGACGGGACAGGCCCCGATGCACTTTCCGCACCGGATACATTCGGCATGATTGGGCGCGCGGGCCACATCAACGTCCATCTGACAAACCCTTGAACACATGCCGCACGAGACGCATTTGCACGCGTCAACCTGAATCCCCAACAAGGACACCTTATTCATGAGCGCATAGAATGCGCCGAGTGGACAAATCCATTTGCAGAAGGGGCGGTAGAACAAAACGCTCAGCACTACCACGGCAATGAGAACGGCAAGTTTCCAAGTAAAGAGATGTCCCAACGCAGATCGAATGCCGGCGTTGGCAATGGCCAGCGGAATGGCGCCCTCGAGTACGCCCTGCGGACAGATGTACTTACAAAAGAACGGGTCGCCCATGCCCACGTCGTTAACCACCAAGACGGGCAGCAGCACCACGGCAAACAACAGCACGACGTACTTGATGTACGTGAGCGGCTTGAGCTTTTTCGTGGAGAACTTTTTGCCGGGAATCTTATGAAGCAGCTCCTGCAGCCAGCCAAACGGGCATAGAAAGCCGCATACAAAGCGTCCCAGCAGCACGCCGAGCAAAATGAGCGTACCGGTGACGTAGTAAGAAAAGTTGAACTTGGATGAACCCACCACCGACTGGAACGACCCGATGGGGCACGCACCCGATGCCGCGGGGCACGAATAGCAATTAAGTCCAGGTACGCAGACTGTTTTTCCCGCGCCCTGATAGATGCCGCCTTTGGCAAAGTTTGGCAGGTGAATATTGGTGACCAGCGTCGCCGCCGCCTGAACGAATCCGCGAAATCGGGCCAAAACATGCGACGCAGTGTTTTCTCTTTTATCCAATTCCGATACACTCCAAGCACAGCCTAATCGCTTTGGCCAGCACGGCATCCGCCTCGCCACGCATAACGCCAAAGCACACCATGGCAATTCCGACGATCAACAAAGCGACCTGTACCACGGGTTTTACCGCTTTGAACAACACGACCACTCCTTTCGTTACGCGACCATTGGACCATATCGACTATAAAATCCGTGTTAAGCGCGATTTGAAATGTGCAAGGAGACTGTTATGCGTATTTTGATCGTCGAGGACGAGCGGGCGCTGTGTGACGCAATCGCGCGCAGCTTGCGAAACTTGGCGTACAGCGTCGACTGCTGTCACGACGGACAGGAGGCGCTCGACCTACTGGACGTTGAGGCCTTCGACCTCGTGGTACTCGACCTCAATCTCCCCCGTATCGACGGCATGACTGTGCTCAGGGAACTTAGGAAAACCGACTGCGAGACCAAGGTACTGATTCTGTCCGCACGTGGCGGAGTATCCGATAAAGTCGCCGGACTCGATGCCGGCGCCAACGATTACCTCACCAAGCCGTTTCATCTGGACGAGCTTGCGGCAAGGATTCGCAGCCTTACCCTCAGACGCTTTACACAAAGCGGCATAGTTTTAACCTGCGGAAAGCTCCGCTTTGACACCAAGGCGCGCATCGCTTCTGTGGACAGCGAGGCTTTATCTCTTACGCGCAAGGAAACGGGAATCTTGGAATACCTGATGCTCAATCAGGGGCGTCCGGTAAGTCAAGAGGAGCTTATAGAGCACGTTTGGGATAGCAGCGTAAACAGCTTTAGCAACGCAACCCGCGTTCATATCTCGTCACTCCGCAAAAAGCTACGCATTGCTTTGGGATACGACCCGATTCGCAATCGGATTGGAGAGGGCTACGTTATGGAGGGTGGAGAATGAAAGGGCTTTCGCTGCAATGGCGCATAACGATTATGACGGCACTGCTCACGTGTGCGGCATGCGTGCTGACGAACTGCCTGGTCGGTTATACGGGCATGCGCTACATGGATGCCATCGGCAGTGACATCTCGGCCTTTAACGCAACCGGCGAAAATTCGCCCCAGGCGTTCGACCCAACGAAAGCGGCCCTCGATGACAAGGTCACGATCGTCGTAAACGACGCACAGGAGTCTTTTGGCACGACAGCCTGGTACATCACGGCTGGAGTCACACTCCTTGGCGGCGTGCTGGCATACTTTGTGAGCGGCCGTGCGCTCAAACCACTACGGGCTTTTGCAGCCCAGGTTGAGCGTGTGCAGCCTGACAACCTAAGCGAAATCAGACTCAGTGAAGATGTGCCCGCCGAGCTACAACGATGCAGCGCCTCTTTCAACGACATGATCGCTCGTCTTGGCGAAGGGTTCTCTGCACAGCGTCAGTTTACCGGCAACGCCGCACATGAGCTGCGCACCCCGCTCGCCCTTATACAAGCACAGATTGAACTATTCATCTCCGAGCACTCCGGTTTGCAACCCGAAACAGCCGAGTTGCTTAGCCTGTTACAAGAACAAACCGAGCGCATGTCTCGAATGACCAAGGTATTGCTCGAGATGAGCGAGCTCCGCAGCGTTCCTTGCGATGACGATGTTGAACTTGGCCCCTTGTCCGAAGAGGTCCTCACCGACCTTGCGCCACTTGCCGAAAATAAGGGCATAGCCCTCAATTGTGCTGGAGACGCTTTAGTAATCGGGAGCGACACGCTCCTCTATCGGCTGGTGTTTAACCTGGCTGAAAACGCCATCCGTTACAGCCGCTCCGACTCGACTGTCAACGTCTCCATCAGCGACAGCGACAGCCGCGTGCTCCTGCGAGTCAAAGATGAGGGCCCGGGAATACCCAAGCAGTACCGAGAGAGCATCTTCCAGCCGTTCTTTCGTCTAGACAAATCCCGCAGCAGGGCATACGGCGGCGCAGGACTCGGACTAGCGCTTGTTTGGGAGATTGCAGCGCTTCACGGTGGCACGGTAGAGGTCGAAGCAAGTTCCGAGAACGGGACCACCATGCTCGTAAGCCTTCCAAAGAGATCTGCAGCGTTAACCGAACAGTAAAACGAAAGGGGTCCCGCACACGTTTGCGCGGGACCTCCTCTCCGTCAATGCAATTCGCCCAAAAGAGTAGAAGCTTACTCCCACTCGACCGTGCCGACGGGCTTGGGCGTAAGGTCGTAGCACATGCGGCAGATGCCGGGGACCTCCCTTTATACGTTCGGCACAATCGTAGGCGATACCCACAAATTCCAGTCCCGAGCAACAGGAGTACAATTGCTGCTATTGTTGCCAGCTGTTGGGAGATGGAAGATGGACTGCGATGGCTACCCACGCGTTCCCATGCCGTTGATGTGCACCGCCTTTGTGCCGGGGCAGATTGACGCTGCGGTTGCAAGCATTTCCGACCCCGATTCGCGCGCCATCGCCACGGCAGAAGCGCTGTACTTTCGCGGGCAGGCCACCCTCGCTGCTGAGACGGCACGCCCCTATCTTGACGCCACCAATCCCGCACTGCGCTATTCCGCATGCTTTATCTGCGGATACGCCAGTCTGTCGCTCAACCGTATCGCCGACGCCCGCCGGTGCCTTGCTGGCATCCTCGATACCCCGGCCGACGAGGAATCACCCGCCATCCACGCCACGCATATCCTATTCGCCTCCGCCGCGAGTGTCCTGCTGCACTTGCCTTCCCCGTATTCTGCCGAAGAGTTTTATCCACTTGCGGCGCATCTACCCGAAGGCCTGCGCCTGTTCGCCAGCTACGTGATGGCGCACGCCTTGTACCTGCGCGGCGAATACGGCCGCAGCCTGGGCATGGCGGAAAATGCCCTGATTATGAAACAGGGAAGCTATCCGATCTCGGAACTGTTCCTGCACCTAGCAGCTTCCATGGCATGCATGAGCCTCAAGGACATCGACGCCGCAAAGGCACACTTCGGAACCGCTTGGAACATTGCACGTCCCGACGGCCTTATCGAGCTCATTGGCGAGCACCACGGCCTTTTACAGGGGCTCATCGAGGCGTGCCTAAAAACGCAATACCCTGACGACTTCGCGCGCATCATCGAGATCACGTACCGCTTCAGCTACGGCTGGCGGCGCATCCACAACCCCGATTCGGGCGAGGACGTGGCCGACGATCTAACGACCACGGAATTCACCATGGCCATGCTCGCCTGTCGTGGGTGGACCAACGCCGAAATCGCACGCCATATGGGAGTATCGCCGGGCACCGTCAAAAACCGACTATCCGGCGTATACGCAAAGCTTGGCATCGGCACACGCGCCGAGCTGGTCGCGCATATGTTACGTTAGCGACCGGACTGCCAAGCGCATCGAACGCATTCCGGAACCCGGCGCTTCGCTCGATCAATTTGGACATTTTGACCCTTGAACGGCACTACCGCTACGAGGCGCCTTCTCGCAAAATTGGATTATTTCCACCGATACCTGCGGGATGGGAGCCAAAGATGCTTGATCGCCGTTCGTTACTTGTCGCCGGAGCGTCCTCGTTAGCGAGCATTATGTTGCCGCGCGTGCCGGGAAGCGCAAACGCCTTCATATTGCCGTTCGCGCCCACCGAAGCCCATGCCGACGAAAAAGACCCCTTCAGGGTGCTCGTTCTCTCGCGCACCATGTTCGGTGTGGTCGTGGTCGACGTCGCCAACAAGAATACGCCCATCACGGGTGCCCAGGTCACACTCACATCGCGCTATGCCGCAGGCAAGCAGCTCACCGCCACTACCGATGACGAAGGCACGGCCATCTTTGAGGTCGCGCCGCTTTCGGAAGGCTACGTGGACGAGGCGACGCTTCTCGACGCGTACGACTTTAACGGCGGCATCTCCATTAGCATGGCGGGCTACCGCGATGTCGAGATTCCCCTCGCGCGTGTCCAAGGCGGAACCGCCATTACCGCACCCACACGTCCGCTCTCCGATGGCGAGCCGTACTTTCGCCAGCTCACATTCGACGAATGGGACATCCAGTACGCCGACGCTACGTTCATGGCATTGCCGAAGGACGACACGGCAAACGACCAACCCGACACGCACGCCTTTACCGTGCAGGCACATCTGCCACAGGGCGGACAGGCAACGCTGCGCATCAACAAAGTGATGCCCGCTGCGGGCAGCTCATCCGAAACCGTCACGCAGATTGGCCAAGTCAAGGCCAGCGCATCGGGCGCGGATAATCTGGCGACGTTCACGCTCGAAGACAAGTTCCTCGATGCAGCGTCGAGCCTTCTGGAAGAAGGATGCAAGCTGCGCTTTATCCTCGACTACCAGGGCAAAACCTACACGCTCTCCTCCCCCATGGCCGTTGTCACTGCGCCGGCCGCAAAGGCAGAATCGGGCTCGACCACCATCATTCCCACCACTATGGACCAAGAGATCACTCCGTTTGATTTCCCCGCGGCGTTTCCCGGCATCGGCGGCAATAAGTTCACGTGCTGGATGCCCACATTTCCGATTCTCTTCGATTTCTCGTTTGCTGGATACGTGCTGTTTGGCGGAGGATACAAACCAGCCAGCTATATGAACGATTCGGGCAACCCTGATCCGGAATACTGGAAGAAATCGCCGCGCGAGTCGGGCGCCAAGCAGGCAAACCGCTACCTCGACGAGATGGAGGGGAAGTGGAATCAGTACAAGAGTATGAGTGCCGGTTCGGGCACCGATCCAAGAAACACCAAGCTCCTTCGCCACCATTGCACGCCGCTGTTCACGATGGATATCGCCACACAGCTGTACGGCTCGCTCGCCTACGATTGGGTGGGCAAAACCTGGGGTAACAACAACGACCCCGCATACGGCAATATTAAGGCCCTCTTCCAGGTAAGAACCGACCTCAATTGGACCGAGCAGTTTACCCTAGGACCGGTGCCGTTTTTCCTAAACGTCAACCCCTGGGTGCTGGCAAAACTGGCGCTCGCCGTGGGTGCCCACACGCACGGCAGCGGCGCGGCGTTTTTTAAAAACATTTCGCTCGACTATTCAAACACGTCGGGCTCGTTCACCATCCAGATCGGGCTTGCCGTCACCTTTGGTGCCGGCGTTGCAGGCGTCGCTTCGTCTGCCGTGCGCGGCGCCGCATCCCTCACGCTGTTCATTGGGTACGAGAAGGCAGATGGACACCAGCTTCCGCGACTGCGCGTAGGTGCAGACGTCGATGTCGACGTGATACTCCAGTTCGTAATGTTCAAGTGGACCACCAAGGCTTGGTCGGGGTCGTGGCCCACACTCATCGATTCGTGGAATATGTCGGTGAACAATGGCGACCAGTATGTGCTCCAGCGCTCTGAGCTCGCATTGGGTGGAGATACGCCTTATACGCTGGATGCCTGCTTCGGCTCGGCCGGCAACGCCGAGGCGGGTGGTGTGCCGCAATTTATCGCATCGGCCACCATCGTCACCAACGCCGAACTGCTCGCACGCGCCGAGGTTAAGGCCACTGCAAGGAATGTCGCGCCTACCGTACGCGATTGGGACCGGTCGGTCACGCGCATTGAGCTCGAGGCGGATGCAGAAAGCGACGACACGGGACGGGTCGAACATTTCGTCCATGCACTGATAGAGAACGACGAAAACGCCGCGCCGATGTACGATTACACCTATATCGGCCAGGCAACGAACACCGTTGCCGACCCGAACGCCAACTCTGCCGGCGTGTCGGAGGACGAGCGTGGCGGCATAAAACCCTCGAGCGACAACGTACTGTTTTCCGGCGTGCTCAGCGAAGCCCACATGAAGCTAACGATGATTGCCGGCGTGGAGTGCCTATTCCGTATCGCCTCGGTGCGCTACGGCGAGAATGGTCGCTCGCGCCTGGTGGTGCATACAAAGACGAACGGCACGTGGTCCGCTCCCACGCCCGTGGACTTCTCCCTTGGGTTTGGCGAGGGCGACGTGGAGCGCAACGGCATATTCGATTACGACTTCGACGTGGTGGAATATACAGACGGGAGGAGAAACCAGGACGCCTACGTGCTGCTGGTCTCGGGCGAGCGCCCCGCCGGTGACAACACCCTTTTCGATACGGCGAGCACATCCGGCATACTGTCCGTTGTACGCCTGCGCATAAGCAACGACGGAGTTCGCGTGATATCGCATACGTCATGGCGCAGCATCTCGCGCGGCCGCCTTCAGGAGGATGGCTACCATTGCCTGCAGTGCCCACGCATCACGGTGGGCAAGACGCTAGTCGACGGGCGCCTGTCGGGCGCCTACCTCCACCGCCGCGGAGCCACCGCAGAAAAGGCACTCGGCAGCGAGGCCGAGGTTGCGCTGGAGTGCTTTACCCTGTGGTCGGACGTTTCGGGCGACAGTCTCACGTTCCGTCAGGTCCTCCGCTTTCCGCAGGCACCGTCGAGCATCGAGCTGGGCACGCCCGAGAATATCAACGGCAAAATGGTGGTGCCCGTTGCATACGAGACTGCAGACGGTTGCGGCTGCGCATCGTACGCCGTGATCGGCCAGTCCATTGCGGGCTGGGGCGTTATGTCGCCAGATGCGGCAGTACCCCACGCGGTGCCGTGGCCGCAACACACGGGCTTTTTGGCTACCGTCAACGAGCAGCTGCAGCATATTACTTGGGCACGAGGCGCATCGGCATTTGCAACGCAGCCCGTGGGCGCCGCGGGCTGTGGCCCGGCATCGTTTAGCGTAAGCAACAACGGCAGGTGCGTGCTCTATGTAGAGAACACCGATGGCAAGGTGGGGCAAACCTACGACGAAGAAGGCAACCCAGTAGCAGTGATGGGCAAGCACTTCCGCATCTTCGCCAGCACCTTGGCAGGTGATCTGTTTACGGAGCCGTTCGTGATGTGCGAGCTGGACCATCCCGTCGATCAGATAACGACGTTTTTGACGTCGGGAGGCATGCTCTCCGCACTCGCCACGCACATTGTGAGTGCCGAGCAGAGCGAGGCAGAGCTGCACGGCATCGAAGTACCCTTGGCGGCGTGTGCCACTCCGACGGGCGCGGTCGCTACCTCGGGCGCGGTGGTGCCCGGAGCAGCAGGCGAATCCTTCATGGTCACGGTGCGAAACGACGGCAACACGCTGCTCACCGCCGGCACAATCGATCTATACCGAGAGGGCTCCAGCCAGCCGTTCTCCAGCGCATCCATCGGATTCGGAGCGAACGCACGCACGGCATCGATCTTTGATCCAGAGCTTTCCGAAGATGCTCCGGCCAACGACATGGCACACGTGAAGTACGCGCTCGAGACGCTGGGCGCACGTTTTGCAACGCACCCGCTGGTAGCCGACAACGGCAACGCCGTGCTGGCACCGGGTTGCACGGCACAGTTTCGCATGAGCTTCGCCATCCCCGAGAGCTGGAGCGACGAAGTGGGCAAACGCGTAACGCTGTATGCGAAGGCGCGTAATCTGGTGGCGCTCGATCCCGTAACGCTCGAGGAAATTCGACCAGGCGCAAACTCGGCGCTGGGTGCCGTACTGCACGAGTTTCATGTGCCCGACGCGGCATGCGAGCGCTCGGAAGTTCAGATCGGCGTATGCGACAGCGCGGATACGACAGGACTTCACGACGCCCCGATGGCAGCAGACGGCGATGGTGGCTCGAGTGGCGGCGGTACTGACGAGGGCGGCGGCGCGGGCGGAGGCAGCTCCGGCAGTGGCAAGGACCACGGCAATAACAAGCGCTCCGGAAAAGCGGGCGCGCTTGCGGGCACGGGCGATGTCAACGCTCCCCTTACGGCAGCCGCTGCAGCACTCGCCGCGGCAGGCGCGGGCCTCATCGCCTACAGCGCCCGCCGCACGGCGCTCGAAAAAGACACCGCCGATGAGGTCAATTCGGATAAGCCTCGCTAGCTCCTAGTTACATGTCATTATGGAAATCATGTTCGTCATTGCGCGCACAATGCCCCACTGCACCCGAAACCGCGCGAGGCACTGGCCCTGCTCATCGAGCACCAAAAAGGGCTGGCCCCGATAACTCGGAGCCAGCCCTGAGTCGCCTGACGTAAGAATCGCGGCGTTACTTGAGCTTCAGTGCCTCCATCATGGGCACGGCGGCATCCCAGTCGATCTTCCAGCCAATCGACACGCGGACGGTCTCGCCCGTCGCGGGAGCCGTCGCAAACAGTGTATGGCCGTTGTCGGGACCGGTAAAGCGCAGCCACGTTATGCCGTTGTACTCGACCTGGTCGGTTGTTGTCTCCTTGCCTTCGTAGACCTGCTCTAGGCTTGCAACCTCTTCCTCCGGCGAGCGCGGGAAGATGCTGATGTTCAGGCGTCCTCCAGTCTCGTCGTGGAAGAAGTTTGCCTTTTCGCGCTCTTCGTCGGACGAATCCAGCGTGTACCCATCGGCGGCCTCGATGCTGTACGATGCGCAGTCGATGCCCGTTAAATCTGCCTTCTCGCCAGAATCGGCCACGCCGCCGGCCGCCTTGAACTCCTTGGTCTCGCATCCCGTGGTGTCAAAGTGCATGGCCTCATGATTCTTGGCGGGGGCGTAAGCGTCTACGAACTCGACAGTGATGGGCCCGTAGTACGCCGTCTTGGGCGCCCAGAAATACACGTACTCAACGGTCTCGCCCGGACCGATATCTGGCCTCTCGGAAAGGTCAATTCCCTTGTGCAGATCATCGGGAGCCTCGCTTGCAACGTAGTCGAGCACGGCCGCCTTGCCGGAAGTAAACAACGGGTCGCCTGCCTCAAGATCGCCCTGGGCAGCGTGTACGTTAAAGGAGTCAAACGTCCTGTTCTTTGCATTGTTGTTGGTGATCTTGACGTGCAGGTAAAAGCCATCCTGCAGCTTAGCGTCGCCGCGATAGAACGTACCGTGGTCTACCGACTCATAGGTTATGCCAGCCACCTCGACCGTCTGCGACTCATAGGCCTTGGCCTTCTTGGACTTCTCCTGCACAGGTGCGCTCCCGCCCGAGCCACTCGGCGCATTACCGCCGCAGCCGGCAAGCGTACACGCCAACACAGCCGAAAGCGTCACGGTGGGAATTCCTAACAGCAGCTTCTTCGTCATGGGCTTCATCATCCTCACCGCTCCTTTCGGCTTGTAGCTCATCCGTTGCCCGAGTCGCAAGTCGACTCCGTGGCATCGGCTTCCACTATGAGCGTATGACGAAACGCGGCGCCGGCGAAGTGACCCACGGCCCAAATAACGACCCGTCAGCGTTCCTTATGGGCCAAAGGGACTCACACACGCACGCCCGTGGCCCATAAAACGAGACGCTTGTCCCAATGTTCGATTCGGAGCAACAATCCGCACGACACGTTTTACCCGTTAATCCGAACGATTGTTCGATGGATTTCGTGTTGGTTGGAATCGCCCAAGGGCTGGGCTATGCTACCTTGACTATCTATATGACTTAAACGCAGCAAAGGAGCACCGAGAGAGCGAGTATGGCAAAAAACACCGCAAACTATGGTAACGACAGTATCCGCCAGCTCAAGGACGAGGAGCGCGTACGCCTGCGCCCCGCCGTCATCTTTGGCTCGGATGGACTCGATGGCTGCGCGCATGCCGCCTTCGAGATCCTGTCCAACGCCGTTGACGAGGCACGCCAGGGCTACGGCAAACTTATCACCCTTACCGCCTTTCGCGATGGCTCCATTCAGGTAGAGGATAACGGCCGTGGCTGCCCGCTCGACTGGAACCCTTCCGAGAAGCGATTTAACTGGGAGCTCGTCTTTTGCGAGCTCTACGCAGGTGGCAAATACAACAACAACCAGGGCGGCGACTACGACTTCTCGCTCGGCACCAACGGCCTGGGCTCGTGCGCGACCCAGTACGCATCCGAGTACATGGACGTCACGGTTTGGCGTGATGGTAACAAGTATTCCCTGCACTTTAAGAAGGGTAAGGTCGTCGGCGCCAAGAAGAAGGCGCTCGAGATTGAGCCCAGCGACGAGAACCGCACCGGCACCACCATCAAGTGGCGCCCCGATCTTGAGGTCTTTACCTCGATCAGCATTCCCCACGAGTGGTATCGCGAGACCATGCGCCGCCAGGCCGTGGTCAACGCCAACGTTACCTTCCGCCTGCGCATCGAGGGCGACGATGACGAGTTTTCCGAAGAGGACTTTTGCTATCCCAAGGGCATCGAAGACTACGTGCTCGAGAAGGTCGGTACCGACTACCTCACCGAGCCCTTCTTTATCGAGGCCGACCGTCGCGGTCGCGATCGCGAGGACCTGCCCGACTACAACGTCAAGATTACCGCGTGCATGTGCTTCTCGCGCACCTTCATGATGCAGGAGTACTACCACAACTCGTCATGGCTCGAGAACGGCGGCTCGCCCGAGAAGGCGGCCCGTAGCGCTCTGACCAGCGCCATCGATGCTTACATTAAGCAACAGGGCAAATACAACAAAAACGAGAGCGGCATTAAGTGGCAGGACGTCCAGGACTGTCTGGTGCTGGTGACCAACTGCTTCTCAACCCAGACGTCCTACGAAAACCAGACTAAGAAGGCCATCAACAACCGCTTTATCCAGCAGGCTATGACGGCCTTCTTTAAAGAGCGCCTCTCGACCTACTTGATCGAGAACAAGGACGCCGCCAACAAGATCATGGAGCAGGTGCTCATCAACAAGCGCTCGCGCGAGAATGCCGAGAAGACGCGCCAGAGCATCAAGACCAACCTGCAGCAAAAGACCGACATGGCCAACCGCGTGCAAAAGTTCATCGATTGCCGCTCCAAAGACAAGAGCCGTCGCGAGATCTACATCGTAGAGGGCGACTCGGCAGCAGGCGCCATTCGCACCTCGCGCAATGCCGAGTTCCAGGGTGTTATGCCCGTCCGCGGTAAGATCCTCAACTGCCTGAAGGAGGACTATCCGCGCATCTTTAAGTCCGACATCATCATGGACCTCATGCGCGTGCTGGGCTGCGGTGTGGAGATCAAGGACAAGCGCATCAAGAACCTTGGCGCCTTTGACCTGGACAACCTCAACTGGAACAAAGTCATCATCTGTACGGACGCCGACGTCGACGGTTATCACATTCGCACGCTCGTGCTCACCATGCTCTATCGACTGGTGCCCACGCTTATCGACAAGGGCTACGTCTATATCGCTGAGTCGCCGCTCTACGAGATCAACTGCAAAGAGAAGACCTACTTTGCCTACACCGAGCTCGAGAAGAACGGCATCCTCAAGGAGATCGGCGACCAGAAGTGTTCCATCAACCGCTCCAAGGGTCTTGGTGAGAACGATCCGGACATGATGTGGCTCACCACCATGAACCCCGAGACGCGTCGTCTGATCAAGGTGGAGCCCGAGGACGTCACCAAGATGGAAACCATGTTCAACCTGTTGCTGGGCAACGACGAGGCGGGCCGCAAGCGCCATATCTCGGAGCACGGCAAGGAATACCTGGACCAGTTGGACCTGCAGTAGCAGCAAATCGATAACGACGGCCCTTAAGAAGTTCAAGAGGAAATCGTGGCAAAGAAGAAGACGAAGAACCAGCCGAAGAAAAAGCAGGTCAACGCCGAGAACGTCATCGGCCTGCACTCCGAAGTCACCGACCAGCCGATCACGCAGACGCTCGAGGTCAACTACATGCCCTACGCCATGAGCGTCAACGTTTCGCGTGCGTTCCCCGAGATCGACGGCTTTAAGCCCTCGCACCGCAAGCTGCTCTACACCATGTACAAGATGGGTCTGCTCAAGGGCGAACGCCAGAAGAGCGCCAACATCGTGGGTCAGACCATGAAGCTCAACCCGCACGGTGACGCCGCGATCTACGAGACGATGGTGCGCCTGGCGACGGGCAACGAAGCGCTGCTCGCTCCCTTCGTGGAGTCGAAGGGCAACTTTGGCAAATACTATTCGGGCGACCTGAGCTACGCCGCCTCGCGTTATACCGAGGCCAAGCTCTCCCCCATTAGCGCCGAGATCTTCAAGGACATCGACAAGGACCCGGTCGACTTCGTCGACAGCTACGACGGCGCCATGAAGGAGCCGCGCCTGCTGCCCACCACGTTCCCCAACATCCTCGTCTCGGCCAACAAGGGCATCGGCGTCGCCATGGCATCCGATATCTGCGGTTTCAACCTCAACGAGGTCTGTACCGCCACAATGCATTACCTGCAGGATCCCAATTGCGACCTGCTCGAGTACATGCCCATGCCCGACTTCTCGACCGGCGGCGAAATTATCTACCGCCGCGAGGAGATGGAAAAGATTATCGAGACCGGCCTCGGCAGCTTCCAGATCCGCTCCCGCTGGCGCTGGATTCCCGAAGAGCGCATCATCGAGGTCTACGAGATCCCCTACACCACCAAGACCGATGTCATCATCGAGCGCATCGTCAAGCTCTCCAAGGAGGGCAAGGTCAAGGAGATCGCCGATATCCGCGACGAGACCGACCTTTCGGGCTTGCGCATTGCCATCGACCTTAAGCGCGGTGTCGACCCCGACAAGCTCATGGCCAAGCTCTATCGCTCGACCACGCTGCAGGATTCGTTCTCGTGCAACTTCAACGTGCTGGTCGATGGTTACCCTCGCGTTATGGGCGTGCGCCAGATCCTGCACGAGTGGGTCAAGTGGCGCATTGAGTCCACGCGCCGCCGCATTAACTTTGACCTGGGCAAAAAGTCCGAGCGCCTGCACCTGCTGCACGGCCTTGAGGCAATTCTGCTCGACATCGACAAGGCGATTGCCATCATCCGCGGCACCAAGCTCGAGGCCGAGGTCGTGCCCAACCTTATGAAGGGTTTCGACATCGACGAGACCCAGGCAGAGTTTGTTGCCGAGCTCAAGCTCCGCAACATCAACGAGGAGTACATCCTCAACCGCACCAAGGACATTGCCAAGCTCGAGGGCGAGATTGCCGAGCTTGAGGAGATCCTCTCCAGCGAGGAAAACATCAAGAAGGTCATCAGCGACGAGCTGGCAGCGGTCAACAAGAAGTACGTGATGCCGCGCCGCACGGGCAGGATCGAACCCCATGAGGTTATCGAGGTGAGCCTGGAGCCCGAGGTCGAGGAGTATCCGGTCACCATCATGCTCTCGCGCGATGGCTACCTTAAGAAGATGACGGACCGCGTGCTTAAGAAGGCCACCACGCTCAAGTACAAGGACGGCGACAAGCCCTTTATCGAGTTCCCGTCCTCCAACACCCACGAGCTGCTGGTCTTTACCAACAAGAGCCAGGTGTACAAGTGCAAGGTTGCGGCGTTTGAGGATACCAAGTCGGCCCAGCTGGGCTCGTACCTGCCGACCGATCTTGAGATGGAACCCGATGAGAGTGTCATCTGGGTCATCGACCCCGAGGACTACAAGGCCGACGTGCTGTTCGTCTTTGAGAACGGCCGCGTGGTGCGCGTCGCGCTTTCCGGATACGTCACCAAGACCAACCGCAAGCGCCTCAAGAACGCCATCTACGGTGGCAGCAAGCTGCTGTATGCCCAGGTGCTCAAGGAGGACCGCGACATCGCGCTGGTCTCGAGCGACTATCGTTTGATGAACTTCAACACGTCGCTGCTCAAGACCAAGACGACCACCAACACGCAGGGCGTCCAGGCCTTTACGGCCAAGAAGGGCCGCTCGGTCACCACCGTCGGCACGACCGAGGAGATTCTTGGCGCCGGCGTCTCCGCCGAGAAGTTCACCGCGCAGAGCCTGCCTTCTGCCGGTGCCCTCATGAAGGAAAACGACATGCCGAGTTTGTTTGACTAGGACGACGGCAGAACCGCCATAAGCTCTCAAAACGGTGGGGCCCGGAGCGCAGCAACATCGCGCTCCGGGCCCCGCTCGTTGCAACGTAGTCGGAATAATAGGAATCCCCGTTTTTCACTCCTGCAACCCCACGGCACAAGGCATGTTAAGCCATTGGCAAAACTTGCAAAAGTTAGCAAAAGTTGCAAAAATTAGCAAAACTTGCAAAGGAGCTACCATGGAGTACAGCAAGAACCCCTTTACCCCAACATTCGGAAGCGTCCCTCCCTTTCTAGCGGGTCGCGAGCATATTCTGCGTGACATTAACCGTGGCTTTATCAACGGCCCGGGAGATCCAAACCTGTCGACTATTTTTACGGGCGCAAGGGGAACGGGCAAGACGGCGCTTCTCTCGTTCCTTTCAGAAACGGCGCTTGAACACGGCTGGATCGCAGCAAATGTCTCCGCCATGCCAGGCATGCTCGAAGATATTATCGAGCGAACCAAAGAAGCCGCAGATAGCTACCTCTCACAGCCTCACGCGCGCATAAACGGTGTTCAAATTGGCCCAGTGGGCATCGATTGGACATATGCTCAAGAGGCCCAGGGCAACTGGCGCACGCGCATGAATGGCATCTTTAAGCAACTCGAAAAACATGACATCGGACTTCTCATCACCATCGATGAAGTCACCGTCGATCTCGAAGAAATGCTTCAATTTGCCTCTGTTTACCAGCACTTTGTACGCGAAGGTAAAAAAGTTGCCCTACTCATGGCAGGACTGCCCTACAAAGTATCGGCGTTGCTGCGTAACGATTCCGTCTCGTTCCTCAGGCGTTCCCAATATCATCAGTTGGGACGAATCACTGACGTTGAAATTGCAAACGCATTCCGCAAAACCGTTGAGGCCGGAGGCCGCTCAATCACGCCAGAAGCGCTCGAGGATGCCGTGAAGGCCGTCGACGGATTTCCCTATATGATGCAGCTCGTCGGATATCGCACATGGGATGTTTCGGAGAACTCGCCCAAAATCAGTGCACCTGATGTACAGCAGGGTTCTCTGCTTGCCCGCATGGAACTGCGCGATCGAATTCTCGAAACGACCTATCAGGAGCTTTCCGATAAAGACATTGAGTTTTTGCTCGCGATGCTGCCCGATTCTGGCCCCAGCAGGGTCTCGGAGATAGCCAAACGCATGGGCGTCGCCAGCAACTACGCAAGCCAATACAAACGCCGCCTCCTCGAGGACGGCGTTATCGGGGAACGTGGACGTGGCCTCGTCGGCTTCGACATCCCCGCGTTCAGGGAATTCTTGAACGAGAAGGCGTTTTAGCACACCGGAATTGTCCGCGGGAGCATCGTTGCATGGCAATCAGCAATCCTCTTGGTAAGGGCAGCAAGCATTTCCGCTTGTGCTGATTGCCATGCGCTCCTCTTGTCCTTAGGCGAGCTTGCGGGCGAGCTCGCGCACCTCTTCCAACTTGGGCGAGGAGGCCATGCTGTCGCGCTCGGTCATACCGCTGATGGTGATAATGCCTTGGTCCTCCCACTTGCAGTACGCGCAGGTTGACTTGTACATAGCGATCGCCGCATCATAGACGCCCTCGCTGTGGCTATCGAGCAAAAGGGCCGTCTTGGTGAACGGGAAGCCCGTAGCACCAAAGGCGTACAGGCGGTCGATGGCGGCCTTTTCCTGCGCGGTGATATCGAACCAGTAGATAGGCGAGGCGAAGACGACCATATCTGCGTCTTTCAGCGACTCGATCACGTTGGCCATGTCATCCTTCTGCACACAGGTGCCCTCATGGGCGAAGCAGTACCGGCATCCCAAGCAGCCGGCGATCTTTTTGCTGGCAACGCGGACGACCTCGACCGTATTGCCACCCTCACGCGCGGTCTCGGCAAACGCCTCGACCATGGTGTCGGTATTGGCGCCCTTACGCGGGCTGCCGCTCAACACAACGATATTCATAGGATTCCCTCTCCTTCATGCTGCAGGCGCGCAGCATGTTTTCTTGTAACCAAAACGAATGGAGTTAATCAATCGCCAGCAGGCCATATCTCTTGTTCAAGTTCCCTAAAGAAGCTCAAGACGATTGCGATTGCCTTATACAACGTCGAAAATCAACGAGGGAGCCATAGCTGCGCCGCCTGCCCAAAATGGCACGCGGTCAAGATGGGCTACGGGGATCGTGACGAGCCGATACCGCCCGCATGCCCCCTTCGGAATAAGTGCTGAGCAGTTCCTGGGCGTGGGCGAACTCGGGCCCTCGCCTCCAACCAAGCAGGCGGTTGACCGCGAGATTTCCTTGGACGTTGTGGACGAAGAGCAGATAGGCGTCCTCGCGCGAAAGCCCGGTCTCCTCCATGATCGAGGGAACCATCTGCTCGGCGCCGCGCTCGACGACGCGCTGTGCCACCCGGGCGTACGCGTCGTCATCCGAGTAGAGCAGATAATAGTCATCATTTGCCGGCGGGCGCTGGCAAAGGGCGCCCACCTCCGTTCCCTCGAGCGGGGGCGCCGCCGCCAAGGCCTCGTCGATAAGTGCGTCGAGCAGCGCGAACTTGTCCTCGTAGTGCAGATAAAACGTGCCGCGGTTGATGTCGGCGCGGCGGCAGATATCCGCCACCGTCATCTTCGCGAAGCCGACCTCGGCCAGCAGCGCAAAGAACGCCTCCCGTATGACCGAAAGCGTATAGCGCCGGCGACGATCGATCTTCCCCACTTCCATGGCTCCTCCAATTGCAGCGCTCGACAATGCCCAGCAAACGCTCGTTTATCGACAGCAGGCCGAAGCTGTTCATTGCTCTTAAGCAAATCGACATGGATACTTTTTATAGACACCTGTTTATAATAGCTGAAAGAAGGTATCCAGTGACTCTGTACGAGCAGCTCGTTATCGAGCTCACCAACCGATCGTTTTCCCTTCAGGCTGCCTACCGCAGCGGCGGCACGCCCTATGAGCTGAGTGACCGCGAGTCCGAGCCCTACGACCAGCAAATCAAGGACTTCGCCCACATGATCGAGGAAGCCGATTGCGTGCTGGTGGGCGGGGCCTCCGGACTCTCCGCGGCGGGCGGCGGCGACTTCTACTACGAGGACAACGCGACCTATCGCAGGCATTTCGGCAAATTCGCCGAACGCTACGGTTTCAAGGGCGCTTTCGAGGGGTCGTTCTACCGCTGGCCCACCGCCGAGGCGCGCTGGGGATACCTCACCACCTTCCTCGACACTACGCTCAACGCCCCACTACGCAAGCCCTACAAGGACCTCGACGCTATTCTCGCCGAGAAGGATTTCTTCGTGCTCACCACCAACCAAGACACGCAGTTTGTGAAGCTCTATCCCTGGGAGAAGGTGGCCGAGATCCAAGGCGACCACCGCTTCTTTCAGTGCTCCCGCTGTTGCACTGACGAGGTGTGGGACGCGGTCGAGCCGGTCTCCCGCATGGTAGAGGCCATAGGAGACGGCCTTGAGGTTCCGACGGAGCTCGTGCCGCGCTGCCCGCGCTGCGGGGCAGAGGCGTTCCCCTGGGTTCGCGGCTACGGCAACTTCCTGCAGGGCGAGCTCTACGAGGAGCAATACCACAAGGTGTCCGACTGGCTCGACGCGCACGCGCGGCAGAGGATTCTTTTCCTCGAGCTGGGCGTGGGCCGCATGACGCCCGCGTTTATCCAGGAGCCGTTCTGGGCCCTCACGGCGCAGTTGCCGCAGGCTAGCTACATTGCCGTGAACAACAAGACGCAGTTTCTCCCCCGCGCGATCGAGGATCGGGGGCTCGCCGTTCGCGCCGACATCGCCGACGTGCTCGCCGACGTGCGCAAGACGCTGGGGAGGTAGCGCATGGGGGCGGCGAAAGCAGTTCGCATAGGCAGGGCGCTAGCCGAGGCGGATCTTGTCATCATCGGCGCTAGCAACGGACTCGACATTGCGGAGGGGCTCAACCTCTTCTGCGCCGATACTCATTTCCGAGAGGCGTACGGGGACCTCGCTCAAGCAGACGGCATCGGCTGCATACTGCAGGGGCTCGCCTCCCCGGATGCCAGCGTGCGACGCCGATGGGCCGAGCGGTTCCATCAAAAGGAATATCTTGAATATGAGCCCAGCCCGCTCATGAACGGGCTGCGGGATCTTACGGAGCACGCTGACACCTTCGTGATCACGTGTAATATCGACGGACACTTTGCACGTGCAGGGTTCAACGAGAACCGCGTACTCGAAACGGAAGGGAGCATACACACGTCGGTCGACGAAATGCGTCTCGCTCATCCAGACGCCCTCGCCATGGCCCAGCTCGAGGAGCTCGAGCGCCTTGTGCGCACCCATCGCAACGGCAGGGTCGCCATCCTCGAACTTGGCGTGGGACTGCGCAACGGCGTCATAAAGCACATGCTCGCCCAGATCGCGAACGCCTGCGAGCACGCCACCTACATCGTGTTCAACTACAGCCAGGCCATGGCGCCCGCCGCTTCGTGCGAGACAATTTTCGTTGACGGCGATATGGTCCCGGCTTTCGAGGAGATCGCCCGATGCCGCCCCTAGAAAGAGAAGCGACGAGGCTTCGAAGCCTTATCGACGATGCCGACGCCATCATTGTCGGCATCGGCTCGGGCATGTCGAGCGCCGCCGGGTTCAACCATTACAACCGCGCGGGCATGGCGCGCGCAGGAATGACGGACTGGCAGCAAGCCTTTGGCTTCAAGAGCCTTTTCGACGGCTTCTACCACCTCTACCCCAGCCTCGAGCAGCAATGGGCCTACTACGCGCGATACATCGATTTCATGCTACGCGAGCCGGCCTCGCAGCCCTATCTCGACCTACGGTCCCTCATCGGCCATAAGGACTACTTCATCCTGAGCACCAATGTGGACACCCAGGTCGAGAAGACGTTTCCTGCCGAGAAGACCTGCAACTATCAGGGAAGCTTCGCACACCTTCAGTGCAAGCAACCATGCTGCGACGAGCTCTTCGACGCAAGTCCCTACGTCAAGCGCATGCTTACGGGCATGACGGGGTTCGAGATCCGCAGCGAGAATGTCCCCCGATGCCCGCACTGCGGCTGGCAGCTTGTGCCGTGGGTGCGCGATGACACATTTCTGCAGGGCGCGGCTTGGCGCGAGGGCCTCGGACGATACGAGCGCTTCGTGCGCGAGCGCGGCGATGGCCGCGTGCTGCTGCTGGAGCTCGGCGTGGGCGAGATGACCCCCGGCATCATCACGCTCCCGTTCTGGAGTATGACCGCAAAGCTGCCGGATGCGCACCTGTTGAGCGTAAACATCTCGGGCGGCTCGGCACCACTGCAGCTTGGAAGCAAGGCAGAGGCGATCCAGGCCGATTTGGGCGCACTGCTCTCGGCGGCACGGGCGGCGAAGGTATTTAAGCCTCCTTGTCAGTCGCTTTAAGGTATTGCTCGTCGTCCACGGGCTCCAGCCACTCGTTGGAGGCCTCCTCGCCCGGAACCTCCAGCGCGAGATGGGAGAACCAGCTGTCGGGCGCCGCACCGTGCCAGTGCTTTACGCCCGGGGCGATGTTGACCACATCACCCGGGCGCAGCTCCTGTGCCGGCTTTCCCCATTCCTGGTAAAACCCTCGACCAGTCACAGCATGCCGGCAGCGAGGTCAATGCGAATTCACGCGTGCTACAATGCGGGCACCAGAGATGAAAACACAGTCCCCGTCGGGTAGTCGTGGGCGTGCGGGAGTCCGCATCAGTAACCTGCCTCCTTGGTTGTCCCTTCTCTGCATGGTCATCTACATAAAGGAGGAACCAACCATGCAGATCAGCGTGTCGTCCACCCTGACCGTATATCACGACGGCCAATTCTGGGTCGGGCTGGCGGAGCATGTCGAGGACGGCAGATACGGCGTCGTCCGCATCGTCTTCGGCGCAGAACCGTCCGATGAGGAGATTCAGAAATTCGTTACAAGCAAATGGGAGAAGCTCTCATTCTTCGGTGGCGAACCGGCTGAGGCAAGCAAGCCCGCAAAGAACCCCAAGCGGCGCGCTCGCGAGGCGGCGAAAACCCTCAAGCGGCCAGCGATGAGCACCAAGGCGCAGCAGGCGCTCGCGGCACAGAGGGAAGCGTTGAAGCAGGAGTCAGCTCATGCAAGAAGCCAACGCCGCACGGAAGAGGCTGATGCACGCTACGAGCAGAGAAAACTGAAGCGCAAGCAGAAGCATCGCGGGCATTGATCGGTGCCGACATGGGCCCTGACGTGAACAGGGCTACACCCCCTGTTCAAAAAACGAGGGAGGCCATATCGACCTCCCTCGCAAAGGGCAATTTACTTTCTCACTCATTAGTTAGAAACTCTCTCCAGTTTTTTCAGTTTGCCGCGGTTTGCCTTAGTTTGTCCTATTTACACTCAGTCTTAATAATTGCCGCGAATCCATGGGGTCAAATTTGGGTCACGGTTTTTCGGGTCATCCGAGGCGTTTTCGTGGGTCACGGTGGGTCACGGCTTTGCTAGGGAAACGCTGATTAATTCAGCCGACTTTGCCCCCGTCTGCCACCCCGACAAAATAAGGTTAGCCTTATCTTACTTCATGATTCGTGTGTTATAGTTAGATGACTCTAACTGTTTGGGGGCGACAGCCATGCACGAACGCAAGGGTTTCTGGGACAAGAATGCCAGTCGGTACGACCGTTTCATGCGAAACGACCGGGCGGTGTATGAGAAGATGTATGGGCTGATCCGGCCGGTGGTGAAAGCAAAAACCGTACTGGAGGTTGCCACCGGCACGGGGCTTATCGCAAAGAGCATCGTGAATGCGGCGGCGCACATCGAGGCTACGGACGCCTCTGCAAAGATGATCCTTGAAGCAAAGCAGGACAATCAATCCGCAAAGCTGCACTTTTCCGTACAAGATATGTTCCACCTGCCCTATGCACAGAAGTCCTTCGAAGTGGTGATCGCGTCCAACGCGCTTCACATAGTGCCGCATCCGGAAAAGGCCCTGCAAGAAATCAGGCGGGTGCTGAAGGACGACGGCGTGCTCATCGCACCAACCTTCACTCACGCGGGGAGCTCGGTTTCCGGCAAGGCAAAAGCCTTTTTCATGAGTATGGCGGGATTCCCCCTCCACAGCAGGTGGACAAGCGAGGAATACCTGCGTTTCCTGCGTCAAAACGGCTGGGCGGTGCAGAAAAGCGCGGTGCTGAAGGCCTCGTTCCCGTTGACCTATGCGGAATGCACAAAATCGGAGGGGCCAGATGTCGTTCTTTGAAAACACCCGCAAGCCCGTGGGCCTCGGCGGAAAACTTATGGTTGCCATGATGAATCTGGGCCACAGCCCTATGGCGCGGTGGGGACTTCAGTTTCTACGACTTGCGCCAAACGCCAAGGTGCTGGATTGCGGCTGCGGCGGCGGGGCGAACATAAAACGGCTGCTGAAAAAATGCCCGCATGGCGTCGTCAAGGGCATCGACTATTCGCCCGTCAGCGTGGAGAAGGCTAGAAAGCTCAACCGAACTGCAATTCAGGAGGGGCGTTGCGCCGTTCTGCAAGGCAGTGTGGCGGATATGGCGTTTGAGGACGCCATGCGGGCATTTTTGCATCCATCCTGCACATGGCGATAGGTATGACAGTCATAGCGGCTGTGCTGGCGGCAATTATGACAGTTTTTATTCGCTGAGGAAGGAACCTATGAAATGTAAAATTGAGAAAAACACCGTGCAGGAGACGCTGATCCTCCCGCTGTATTCCCGGAAGCTGTGTACGGAGCTGTACCCGAACCTTTACAGGGATGAAACAGCGGTTCGTCTGCTCGACCAGATCGACTACGACTTTTCAGAGGCAGAGAAAAGCTCCCGCAGCCTGATGCAGCGTTTTGGTGCGCTGGAGGTGGCCATGCGGCAGGGTGATCTTGCTTTCGAGGTGCGGGATTACCTGAAAGGCCACCCCAATGCAGCGGTGGTCAATCTGGGCTGTGGGCTGGACAACACCGGCAGAACCTGCGACAACGGTAGATGCAAGATCTACAATCTGGACTTCCCGGATGTGATTGCCTTGCGGCAGCAGCTACTGCCCGCCGGGGATCGAGAACAAAATATCCCCTGCGACCTGAAAGACACCGTATGGTTTAGCAAAATCAATGCCTCCGGCGGGGCGGTGTTCTTTGCCTCCGGGGTGTTCTATTACTTTCTGACCCAACAGGTCCGGGAACTGGTGCGGGGGATGGCGGACGCTTTCCCCGGCAGTGTGCTGGTCTTTGATGCTGCCAATCGGACGGCGGTAAAGATGATCGCAAAAACATGGCTTAAGACTGCAAAAATCAAGGATGTGGGGGCATATTTTGCGGTTTCGGATGCCGCCAAGGAAATCGGCACGTGGGGCAGACGTCTGCAGGTCACAAGTCGCGGCTATATGCTGGGTTACAACGATTTGAAAGACCCTTCTGTCAGCGGCTTTTTCCGGTTTCTCGCAAGGGTCGGTGACAACGGGATGAAAATGCAAATCGTGAAAATAAGATTTTGAGAGACAAAAATGAAGCGCGCTCACTTTGACGTTGAAGAAGACGGCTTTTACGGCGCATATTGAGCGCGCAAGAACACACATACAGCAGCGGGCACGGATTCGATTGAAACCGTGCCCGCTATCTGATACTATATTATTTTATCGAACGTCTGTTCTATTCCCACTCGATCGTCGCGGGCGGCTTGGACGTAATGTCATAGCACACGCGGTTGGCACCCGGGACCTCGGCAACGATGCGGCCGGAGATGCGGGCCAGCACGTCGTAGGGCAGCTTGGCCCAGTCGGCGGTCATGGCATCGCTGGACTCGACGGCACGCAGGATGATCGGGCGCTGATAGGTGCGCTCGTCGCCCATAACGCCGACGGACTTGATGTCGGGCAGGACCGCAAAGTACTGCCAGCAGCTGTGCTCGGAGTTGCGCTCGCCGGTCTGCTCAAACAGGCGCTGGTTGTAGGCGTCGAGCTCCTCGCGCACGATAGCGTCGGCGTTCTTGAGGATCTCGAGCTTCTCCTTATCGACCGCACCGATGATGCGGATGGCCAGACCCGGGCCCGGGAAGGGCTGACGGAACACGATGTGACCCGGCAGGCCCAGTGCCAGACCAAGTGCACGGACCTCGTCCTTAAAGAAATGATCGAGCGGCTCGATGAGGTCGAAGTGCACGCCCTCGGGGAACGGGATCAGGTTGTGGTGGCTCTTGATGGTGGCCGTCTTGCCGCCCGTCTTGCGAGCGCCGGACTCGATGATGTCGGGGTAGATGGTGCCCTGAGCCAGGTACTTGACCGGCTTGCCATCGGTCTCGAGCTGCTGCGCCACGGCGAAGAACTCTTTCCAGAACTGCGTACCGATGATGCGGCGCTTCTCCTCGGGCTCGGTCACGCCAGCCAGAAGCTCGGCATAGCGGTCCTCGGCATGAACATGGATAAAGTCGACGTCAAACTGCTTGGTGAAGACCTCCTCCACCTGCTCGGGCTCGCCCTTGCGCAGCAGGCCGTGGTTGATGAACACGCAGGTCATCTGCTTGCCCACGGCACGGGCGCCCAGGGCGGCCACGACGGAGGAGTCGACGCCGCCGGACAGGGCCAGAATCACGCGGTCGTCGCCGACCTTCTCGCGGAACTCGGCCGTCATGGTCTCGACCAGGTTGTCCATGCTCCAGTTGGGCTCCAGGCCGCAGATCTCAAACAGGAAGTTGCTCAGCAGCTGCTGACCATACTCGGAGTGCTTGACCTCGGGGTGGAACTGCGTGGTGAAAATCTTGCGCTCGACGCACTCCATGGCGGCAACCGGGCACACGTCGGTGCTGGCGGTAACGGTAAAGCCCTCGGGCACCTCGGAAACGGCGTCGCGGTGGCTCATCCACACGGTCTGCTCCATGGGCGTAGAGTTAAAGAGCTTGGCGCCTGCCGTGCGCGTGATGGTGGCGCGGCCATACTCGCCCACCTCAGAGTGGCCGACCTTGCCGCCGAGCGTCACGGCCGTGATCTGATGGCCGTAGCAAAAGCCCAGGACGGGAAGGCCCAGGTCAAAGATGGCGGGATCGATAGACGGAGCGTCCTCGGCATACACGGAAGCCGGGCCGCCGGAAAGGATGAGCGCAGAGGCGTTCATCTCGCGAATCTCGTCGGCCGAGATGTCGCAGGGGACGATCTCGGAATACACGTTGAGGTCGCGGACGCGACGGGCAATGAGCTGACCGTACTGCGCACCAAAGTCGAGTACGAGGACCTTTGCGGAAGCCTTTTGATCCATGGTTCCCCCTCTTGTTGGCGGGGAGCCGGTGCCCACCCGCGTGAATGAACGAAAATAACCTCCATAGTGTACACGTTATATGGGGTTTCTCGCCCCTCGCAGCCATCAGCGCACGGCAAACGCACGACCTGGGCCCCTATTTGACAGCAATTGAAGTGTTTTCAAACGTTACAGATGATGTAATACGTTTGAACATTGGACGCCCTGTGCCACAATACTGCCGAACGACTCCGCCCTCGCGGCGGCAAATACGATAGGAATACCAGCATGAAGCGCATCCTTCTCATCGCCACGGGCGGCACCATCGCATCGACCGAGGACGGCAACGGCCTCTCCCCCGCCCTGACCGGTGAGGAGCTCGCCCAGAGCGTCCCCGAGATCTCGGGGCTCTGCGAGCTCGACGTCGTGCAGCCCATGAACATCGACAGCACCAACATGCGCCCGAGCGACTGGATGCGTATCCGCGACGTCATCGTCGAGGGTTATGCCGACCACGACGGCTTCGTGATTCTGCACGGCACCGACACCATGAGCTACACCGCAGCAGCGCTTTCCTACCTGATTCAGGACAGCCCCAAGCCCATCGTGCTCACCGGCTCGCAAAAGCCCATGGGCAACCCATTTACCGACGCCAAGCTCAACCTGTACCAGAGCCTGCTCTATGCGCTCGACGAGCATTCGCACGACGTCTCGATCGTGTTTGGCGGCGTCGCCATTGCCGGCACGCGCGCCCGCAAACAGCGCACCATGAGCTTTAACGCGTTCATTAGCGTCAACTATCCGCCCATTGCCTACATCCGCAATGACCGCATCGTGCGCAACGGGCTTCACGGCACGCATCAGGGCGAAAACCCGGTGCGTTTCTACGACAGCATCGACCCGCGCGTATTTGTACTCAAGCTTACGCCCGGCGTAAACCCGGGCATCCTCGACGCCCTTGCCGATAGCTACGATGCTGTAATCCTTGAGACCTTTGGCATTGGCGGTATTCCCGAGTTTGGCGAGTCCGGCGATTCGTTCCAAGAGGCAATTTTCCGCTGGGTCGATTCGGGTCGCACCGTCGTTATGACCACGCAGGTCCCCGAAGAGGGCCTCGATCTGGGCGTTTATGAGGTCGGCCGTGCTTACGCCGATCATCCGGGTATTTTGCGCGGCGACGACATGACCACCGAGACGCTCGTGGCCAAGACCATGTGGGCGCTCGGCCAGTCACGCGATGCGGCAGAGATTCAGCGCCTGTTCTACAGCCAAGTCAACCACGACCGCATCCCGATGGCGTAATTCGGTTGTCGACGGGTATCCCCTATTCGATACCCTCGAGAAGCTCTGACACCGTCATGCCGAGTGCGGGCGCGATCTTAAATAGAACCTTGAGCGTGAAATTTGCCGTCCCATCTTCGATTCGGTCGAGGTAGGGTCGGCTGATTCCTGTCGCCACACAAAAATCAACCTTGGAGATACCAAGGTCCCTGCGTGTCTCTTCGACCCGCCTGCCAAGAATCTGTTTCGCACGTTCGTCCATGCAGCCGAGTTTGAAATGGAGGCGAACATAAACGTAAACTATAGTTTACGTTTTCCCGAATACACAGGAGTTTTCTATGTCGGGATCTTCGGTCCGCATGTACCGAGCCACGCTTCGCACAAACAGCGCACCGCCCAAGCTCGTCGTCGTTGAAGCAGAATGCCGTTCGCCCGATGAGCGCACAGCATTTGCATTGCTATCAAGTCGCGTCGTCGCCGTTCTGGTCCCTTGCCCGGCGCAAGGTGAACTTGCCATTCAATGCCAAACGCACGGCTGCTCGCTCAATCAGGTTGCCGTAATCGCAACCAGCCAACGCGGCCTGCCGCTCCTTTTAGAAGCCGGCATAGCACTCGCCCTTCGCGGCGCCGGATACGAAAACGAGGCCGCCGCCGATGTAGTCTTTCAACCACGGTCGAGCGGCGGCCTCGCAGCAGCCATTGAATATGCGTGCAGGCTCGTTGCCTAAAAGGACAAGCTAGAAACCAAAGCCAAAGCCCGTTCCGGTAATCGCCGAGTACATAAAGTAAACGTTGATCACGTTGAGGAACACACCCGTGATGCAACCGTTACGCAGGTAGCGCTCGCACACGATGCGCGCCATGGCGGCAGAGTCCTCATTGTTTTTAGCTTGACGTCCCGCCGTAAAGTATGTCACCACGCTCAGCAGCAGGTTGAGCACCGGCAGCGCCAGTAACTCGTAGCTCTTGCCCCAGCGCGTCACCTCGCCGGCGGCGTTAAACTTCGTTGCCACCTCGGGGCCAATGTTGGGGATAACACACGCTGCGACCACCAGCGGAATCACCGCAAGCACGAGCAGCGCGATACCCATGTAGCCAGCTTTTTTGCCGTATTTGAACATGCGCGTCGTCCTTACACGTTAAAGCGGAAGTGCACGACGTCGCCATCGGCCATGACATAGTCCTTGCCCTCAATACGCAGCTTGCCGGCGGCCTTGGCGCCCTGCTCGCCGCCGAGCTCGATGTAGTCGTCGTAGCCAATGACCTCGGCCTTAATAAAGCCGCGCTCAAAGTCGGTGTGGATGACGCCGGCAGCCTGCGGGGCGGTCGCGCCCTGACGCACCGTCCAGGCCTTGACCTCCATCTCGCCGGCCGTAAAGAACGACTGCAGGCCGAGCAGCTTGTAGGCAGCCTGAGCGAGCACGTCCAGGCCGGGCTGCTCCAGGCCCAGGCTTTCCAGGTAGTCGGCGGCGTCCTCGGGATCGAGCTCGGAAAGCTCGGCCTCGATCTTGGCGCAGATCGGCAGCGGCTTGACGCCATCGATGGGCGCCAGGTCCTCGTTGAGCATGTCCTCGTCTACGTTGGCCACATACAGGATGGGCTTCATGGTGAGCAGGAACAGGCCCTTGGCGGCGGCACGCTCCTCGTCGGTCATCTCCATGGATGCGGCGCGCTTGCCTTCGTTGAGCCAGGCAAGCAGGCGCTTAGCGACCTCGAACTTGGGCATGAGTTCCTTGTCGCGCTTGGCCTCCTTCTCGAGCTTGGGCAGCTGCTTCTCGAGCGTGGCCATGTCGGCCAGGATGAGCTCGGTCATGATGGTGTCGGCATCGCCGGCAGGATCGACGAACTCGCCCGTGCGGCCCACCTCACGCATGACGTTGGGGTCCTTAAAGTAGCGCACGACCTCGCAGATGGCATCGGTCTCGCGGATGTTTGCCAAGAACTGGTTGCCCAGACCCTCGCCCTCGTTAGCGCCCTTCACCAGACCCGCGATGTCGACGAACTCGACCGTCGCCGGCACAATGCGGCCCGGGTTGACGATGTCGGCGAGCTTTTGCAGGCGGCTATCGGGCACGTCGACGATACCCACGTTGGGGTCGATCGTGGCAAACGGGTAGTTGGCGGCAAGACCGGTCTTTTTGGTAAGCGCGGTGAACAGCGTCGACTTGCCCACGTTGGGCAGGCCCACGATACCGATGGAAAGGGACACGACAGCTCCTTTTGGTACAAGTATTTCAAACTGCATAAGTATAGCGCCGCCGCAGCATCCGGGCGAACCCGGACACCGCGGCGGCACGAATGAAGCAGAGATAGAGGTCGCCGACTAGTCCGCGAGCTTCTCCACCTGATCGAGCATCTTATCGAGCTTGGCCTTTGCCTCGGCCTTGACCTTCTGGGCTTCTTCGTGGGCCTTCGCCTTCTGGGCGGCCTTTTCCTCGGCTTCGGGATCGACGACGACCAGATTGGACGCGTCGTGCTCAACCAACTTGAGCGCATGCTCGGGGCACACCTTGACGCAGGCACCGCAGCCCAAGCAATACGTGGACTCCAGCGCAAAGCGGCCGCTTCCCACCAAATCGCAGGCAAACGTGGGGCACACGTTGACGCACTCGCCACACGACGTGCACTTGTCAAAATCGCATTCCGGCGTGCTCACCTGCATGTTCTGGGCAAGCTCGGGGTGGTTTTGCAACGTCGAGAGCACCAGTTGGCGCCCGTGCGTGAGTGAACGGCGACGCTTGGTCGTCGTGGTGCCGCACATGGTATTGAGCGTGCGCTCCAGCTGGGTAATCTGATGGCGATGGGCCTTGAGCTTCTGCGTCACCGAGGCCAGCGCCGCCGTCGCCGGGTTGAGCTTGGTCACGGTAAGGCCCGTGGTGCGGGCAATCTTATCCATGTACTCCTTGCGCTCGTACTCGCGGCGCTTATGACATTTGAGGCTCTTGGGGTCGACCTCCAGGCCCATGCCCGTACCGGCCCACTCCTCGGCAGTGGCGATGGCCTCGCCCAGAATATCCTCGCCACCGGTGTTGCGGCACTTATCGCACACGCCCAGCGGCAGGTACACGCTCACGTTGGGATAGTCGGCCAGCACCGAGAACCAGGTCTCGGCCGTAATATCGCCCACGCAGGCAACGACGACCTCGTTCTCGCGCGGCATGCGCTTAAGGGCACGCGTGCAGGTAACGTAGGCGGTCTCGTGACTCGTAGCTGCCGAGACAATGTCGTCATACAGGTTTTTGGGCGCCAGGCGCGGCGAAATAATCGCCTCAGTCGGGCAGGCGGCAGCGCACAGGCCGCACTTGCGACAGGAATCGAGGATCTCGATGGCGTCTTCCTCGACCTCGATAGCGTCGACCGGGCAAACGTCCATGCACGCGGTACAGCTGCTCTTTTCGTTTTTGCAGGTCAGGCACGGAATGGTGTTGCCACGCGGACGCTCCTTGTAGTCGGCAGGATTCCACTGCGGCGCCGACGGATCGAGCGCATCGGTCACACCGCCAAGCGGGTTTTTTAGAAAGTCGAAACCCTTGCTGATCTCGATAATGTCATCAAACAGATCGTGTTCCTGCGCCATGCGCGGCCCCTCCCTGAGCAGTGCAAACAAGCAAGAGATAATGATACGCCATCGGCCCACGCCTCGGGTAAATTACACGCGGCGCATCTTTGCGGCAAATAGCCCATGGCTTATCGCCGCCCCGATTGCACAAGGTCGATCAAGCGCCAAGCTATGCCTCGCACATGAGCTGCACGAGCTTCTGTTTGGTCACCTTGGCCTGCTCGTTGGCCATATTGCGCTCGTTTCTAAAGACCGCATCCGCAACGCTCATCAGGTCGGTATCGGAAATCTCGCCAAGTCCCAGCTCCGCGAGCGTCGTCGGTAGACCAACGCGCTGGCAAAACTCGAGCACCTGATCAAGCTCGGGCGCACGCTCCAGGCGCAGCTGCACCACCAGGCCAAATGCCACGGCCTCACCATGCATGGCCTTGCACTCGGGCAGAATCGTCAGGCCGTTGGCTATGGCATGGGCAAGCGCTAGGCCACCACTCTCAAAGCCAACACCCGAGAGCAGAATATTGCACTCGATCAGGCGCTCAACCGCTGGCGATGTACGGCCCTTTTTGAGATCGCGCTTGGCAGCGACGCCGCACTCCATGAGTGTGTCATAGCAGGCACGAGCCGCAACCAAGGCCAAGTGTCCCGGCGCGCCACCGTGCTCGTTGGCGCCGTGCGCCGCGGCGCACGAACGCGCCTCGAAATACGTTGCCAGCGCATCGCCCATACCAGCGACCGTCATACGCAGCGGGGCCGCCGCGACCACGTTGGTATCGACCACGACCAGGTCTGGATTCTTCTCAAGCATCAGGTAGCGGTCGAACGACCCATCCTCGTGATACAGCACCGAAATCGCGCTGCACGGACCGTCCATCGACGCCGCCGTGGGACATACGCACAACGGCAGCTCAGCATAAAACGCAACGGCCTTGGCGATATCGAGCATCTTGCCGCCGCCAATGCCCACCACCATGTCGCAATACTCGGCCCGGGCTTCCTTGGCCATTTCGACAACGGCATCTTCCGTACACGGACCGTTGTAAATCTTAAAGAACGGCTCGCTTAGATCTTCATCCAGAAATCCATCGACGATCTGCCTGCACAGCCGATCCTCGGTGCCCTGGTCAAACAAGACATAGGCAGCGCAGCCCAACCATGACAAATACCTGCCCTGGCGCGAAAGCTCCCCCGGTCCCTGAACATACCGACCGGGGCCGCCATAAACCATAGGAAGCGCCATACGAGAATCCACCCTTCATCAAACAACGATGGGTGCAAAGTACCCTGACCCCTTTGCACCATAGCAAAAAGGGGCAAAGCCATCTGTTGGCTTTGCCCCTTCCTTAGCTTGATTTACTCATCCATGAGATAGTAGTGGCCCAGTGCGTCGGCACCCAGGATGGCGTTTGCGACCATCTCGGGCGTCACCTCAAACGGCATATTGCACATGGTGTCCTCGGGCGCGCACGCAGCCTCGGCAACAATCATGGCCTGCTCGCGCGTAAGCTCGGCAACGCCAAGTTCCTTCATCGTGACCGGCAGGCCCAGCTCAATGCAGAAGCCCAAGACTTCCTCGAGCTTCTCAGTCGGAGCATCCTCGAGTACCAGCTGAACGATGGTACCAAAGGCGACCTTCTCGCCGTGATACATGCCGTGGCACTCGGGCAGCATCGTCAAGCCATTGTGGATGGCATGAGCAGCAGCAAGGCCCGAGCTCTCAAAGCCAATGCCCGAAAGCAGCGTATTGGCCTCGATGATATGCTCGACGGCAGGCGTCAGCGCACCCTTCTCCAGCGCGACCTTGGCCTTGATGCCATCGGCCATAAGCGTCTCGTAGCAGAGCTTGGCAAGTGCCAGACCAGCCATACCGCCCTTGCCGCCAGCGCAGGTGCCACCGTCGGCATCGTGCGTCGCCTGGGCCTCAAAGTAGGTTGCGAGCGCATCGCCCATACCGGAAACCGTCAGGCGCACCGGGCTCGCCGCGATAACCGTCGTATCCATCAGGACGATGTTGGGGTTTGCCTTAAGGAAGAGGTACTTGTCGAACTGGCCGTCATCGGTATAGAGCACCGAAAGCGCCGAGCACGGTGCATCGGTCGAGGCAATGGTGGGGCAAATGATAACCGGGGACTCCAGGTAATAGGCGACGGCCTTCGCGGTGTCGAGGATCTTGCCGCCACCGACGCCGACGATGATGTCGCAACCGTTGTCGCGGGCGAGCGCAACCAGGCGATCGACCTCGCCCTTGGAGCACTCGCCGTTAAAGTCCTCAAACAGCAGCTCGGCCTTGGCCTCGGCAAAACCGCCCTCGATCTTAGCACCGACGCGCTTCTTGCCCGAAGGTGTCACTATGACGAGGGCCTTAGCGCCGAGCGGCTCGACATAGGAGCCGAGCTTGGCCAGCTCGTCCGGACCCTGGATGTACTTGCTGGGGCTATTGAAAATTGCAGCCATAACTATCCCATTCTCTAAAAAAGAAAGGGGCTCCGTACGGATACGTGCGGAGCCCCTCGTTACGATAACAAGAGTCGATTAGAAATCGATGTCGGTGTCGTAGTAGCAGGCCTTGAGGATCTTCTCGAAGTCGGCAGCCTTGGTCTCACGCGGGTTCTCGGGCGTGCAGGCGTCCTGCTCGGCGTTCGCGGCGATCTCGGGCAGCTTGGCGAGGAACTCCTCCTCGGAAACCATCTGCGGGTTCTCGGCGTCGACCTTCACGCCACCATTCGCGTAATCCTTGATGGACTGCGGAATGTTGAGCTGGTCGTTGAGGTCGCGGATCTTCTGGACGAGCGCAGCGATGAGCTCCTCGTTGGTCTCGCCGGGAAGGTGCAGGATCTCCTTGGCCACGTAAGCGTAACGCTCGGCAGCACGCGGGTCCTTGGAGTTCCACTGGATGACCTTGCCCAGGTACATGGCGTTAGCAGCACCGTGGATGATGTGGCCGTTCTCGAAGGCAGCACCGGTCTTGTGAGCCATGGAGTGAACGATGCCGAGCAGGCCCGAGGAGAAGGCGATACCGGCGATGCACTGAGCCTCGTGCATGTGCTGACGGGCCTCATGGTCGCCAGCATAGGACTTGGGCAGCCACTCGACGATCTCGCGGATGCCGTGCAGGGCGTTGGCGTCGGTAAACATAGAGGCGCAGGTGGAAACGTAGGCCTCCATGCAGTGGGTCAGAGCATCCATGCCGGTGTGAGCGCACAGCTTGGCGGGCATGGTGTAGGTGAGCTCGGGGTCGACGATGGCGACATCAGGGGTGATGTTGAAGTCGGCCAGCGGGTACTTGATGCCCTTGGCGTAGTCGGTAATGACGGAGAACGCGGTGACCTCGGTAGCGGTGCCGGAGGTAGAGGAGATGGCGCAGAAATGAGCCTTCTGACGCAGCTCGGGGAAGCTGAACGGCTGGATGATGTTGTCGAAGGACTCCTCGGGATACTCGTAGAAGACCCACATGGCCTTAGCGGCATCGATGGGCGAACCGCCGCCGATGGCGATAATCCAGTCGGGCTCGAACTCGCGCATGGCCTCGGCGCCCTTCATGACCGTCTCGATAGACGGGTCGGACTCGACGCCCTCGAACAGCTTGACCTCGAAACCGCCTTCCTTAAGGTCGGCCTCAACGTCCTGCAGGAATCCGCCGCGGCGCATAGAGCTGCCGCCAGAAACGATGATGGCCTTCTTGCCCTTGAGGTTCTTCACCTCGTGGCGAGCGCCCTCACCAAAGTACAGATCGCGAGGATTGGTAAAACGTCCCATACTGTGCCTCCTAAACAAGCCCCTCTTAGACTTGCGTATATAACGGAGCACCCAATTGGCTCCGTTAGGACCGTTTGCGCGTTGCCGGCGATGACAATGCGCGATGTCTAAACGTCTCAACGCTCAGACAAACACTATTTTACCGTTCTGGTTGGTCAGTTATTCATCCAAAGTTACCAATGATGAAACGTTTTTTCTATCCTGGAACCTCTAGCGTTGCGGTTATTGTCCCAAGCTGGGCAAACGTTTTATCAAGGTTGACTACATATCCCGGGCAGGACTGTGCCCCTCCAAAATATGCACCGTTCGCCGCCAAAAATCGACCGTTTGCGGCACCGTGATACCACTCGGTCGTCCAAGGTGCCGACATTTGTGCGACATCCGTCTTCGTGGTGCAAAGGTGCAAGTCCAAGTGCGGCACCCCCGGTGTGCCACATGCGGGTAAACTAGAACCTTATATAGAAACATTTGAACCCTAACCGCAGCAAAGGAGGCCCCATGGCATTCGATCCCATTCAAGAGGATTGCCATCGCCTCGTTCTTGAGGCCTTGCGCCGCGACAATATCCCGCTCACCGACGGTGCCGCCGTAGAGCGTCTGATGGAACAATTCACCCGCAACCCCGCACCGCTCATCGTGCACGACCGCGACCGCGCCGGGCACCTCATTGCCAAGGTGGTCGAGGCTGTCGACTACCGCATTCCCTTTATCCCTGACGATACCCAGGCAGAGCAAGAAGAGGCAGCTGCCGAGAACATGCTCCGCGAGGCAGCCGCGCTCGACCCGACCAACTGGGACGCTCAGCGCATGCTGACCGCCCTCACCGCCGGCTCCAACGAGGAATACGTGCAGTATCTGGTGTCCAAGTGCGACGAGGTGGAGCACGATCTGGCGCTCAAGACCGCCTCGGCGCAGGACCCCTACGAGCGTGAGGCCGCAGGCGACCTTATGCGCCGCCCCTACCTGCGCTGGCTTGCCGCCTTGGCATCGCGCGCGCTCATTAGCGGACGCTACCGCATGTCGCTCGAAGCCGCGAATCGCAGCTTGGACTTTGCGCCCAACGACCCCGCTGGTGTCCGCCACACCGCGATGCTCGCTATGGCAAAGCTCGAATACCCCGCCGAGGAGCTCAAGCGATTTCGCTCTGCCCACTCCGTCCCCTATCTCGCCAACACGCCGCTGCGCCGTCGTCCCAAGGACGCGGAGCGCGACTTGGACCCATGGACGCTCATCGCGCTGATGAGCGCTGCCTGGCGCGAGCTGGACTACGAGGGCGCCGAGCACTATTTGCGCATCCTCGCACGCTCGTGCCCGCACGCGGCCGAGGCGCTCTACTTCCAAACCGAGTTTCCCGATGGCGTCTATGCCCGCGTCAACGTGGGTGTGGGCTCCACCGACGAGCTCGTCCTTGCGCTGTCCGAGGCGACGCCGGTACTGCAGGAGGGCCTGGGCGCCCCCGACAACGCCAGCTTCGCCGCCTGGGTCGCTACCAACGATATCGTGCGTTCCCAAATCGATGAGCGCATACTGCGGGCGGCCGAGCAGGGTTTGCCGTTTAAGGGAGGAGACCTCTAATGGATCCGAGCGTCTACATCCCCGCCTACCTGGAGCGCACCTATCTGGCGTCGCACCCCGAACTCACCGATGCAGCACGCGAGCTTGTCCATAACGACGTGAGCGTCAACCCTCATAAGTATGCGCAGACCGAGCATGCTCAGGCACTGCTGTCCTACGCCGGTGTCCATCGCCACCTGCTCGACGAGCTCCATCGCATCGAGGACATGGGCAGCGACGAGGAGTTTGAGCAGACGCGCAACCGCCTGTTCGACGATATGCGCGATGAGCTGCTCAAGATCGTCCGCATCGATGCGCATGTCCTCGATGCCCAGCTGCTCGCCATCATTTTGGCGGACACGCCCGTCGACGCCTGCCTGGGCGATCTGATGAAGCTCGAGGCGACCACGGCCGATTACCTGCAGCAAAGCGTGCCCGGGTTCGACATGGAGGCCCCGCACTACTGGGCCAACAAGGTGCTGGCAGACGACGTGACAGCGGCCGATCTCACCGTGAGCGAGCCGGCGCTTATCGGGTGGCTCCACACGCTCGAGGCCATCTCGCAGCTGTGCATGGCGAGCGCCCGCTACCGTGCTGCCGCCAACTACGCCCGCCGCGTCCTTAAAGCAGAAGGCTATCCCACCCGAGCCGCAGGCACCGTGTTGCTCGCCCTCGCTCGTCTGGAGGACGAGGACGGCTTTTTTGCCCTGGCCCACCAGCTCGAGGAAGAGATCGGGGCAGACGCACTCGAGAACTCTCCTTGGTATCTGCTCGCCCGCACGATTCTGCTGTTCAAAACAAACAAGATGCGCCCGGCGACACGCGCGCTGCGTGAGTTTGCCAACCGTTGCGAGGGCGGTGCGTTCTTCTTACTGAACCCCATGTACCAGACACCGTACCTTCCCTGCCGGCCCGAGCCACACGATCCCTGGGATCTTTCGCACCAGGCCGTTTGGGAAGCGGACGGTATTATCTCGGACACTCCCGACTTTGCCCCCTGGGCCAATGCCTGCGAAGACGTATCGCAGCTTGCCCAGGAATTTGCGCGCCGCTACGGCTTTTAGCGACGCGATCGCCCCGACCATGTCATCTATGTTAGGAACGGTTTCATGAACCTCCGCTCATCTCTTGCCTGCACCTCGAGCGATATCGCTCGCTGGGGACTGCGCTCTGTCCTCAAACGCCAGGGTGGCGTGCTTCCCGGCCGCATCGCCATGAAGATCGACCCCGAGCTGCTGAGCGACCTCGCCGGCCTTGTCGACCGCAGCGTGGTGATCACCGGTACTAATGGCAAGACCACCACCTCCAACCTCATCGCCGACGCCGTTGCTGCCAGCGGTGCTACCGTGGTGTGCAACCGTGCCGGCAACAATATGGAGCCTGGTGTGGTGGGTGCTCTGCTCGAGGCCCGCGGCGGCCTTAAGCACGCTGACAGCGGCAAGCGCGTGGGCGTTTTTGAATGCGATGAGCTCTACACCGTGCGCGTCCTGCCCAAGCTCAAGCCGACGTACTTCGTGCTGCTCAACCTGTTCCGCGACCAGCTGGATCGCTATGGCGAGATCGATCACACCCAGGAGGTCATCGCCCATGCGTTGGAGCTTTCGCCAGCAACGACGCTCATCTATAACGCCGACGATCCGCTCTGTGCCTCGATTGCCGCGCGCGTTCCCAACGCAAGTATTGCCTTTGGCATCGACGGCGCCACTGACACAGAGTCCGACCGCATTAGCGACTCGCGCTTTTGCTCGCAGTGCAACGCGCCGCTGGAGTATGACTACGTGCAATACGGCCAGCTCGGCGCCTACCATTGCCCCTCGTGCGGTTGGGCACGCCCCGCACTGGTCCGCCGCGTAACGAATGTGGAGCTCAGTCGCGATGGCTATGGTTTTGACCTGGTGTTTGGATCTGATTCCAGCGCGCCAGCCGCGCACATCGCCACGCGCTACAACGGCTTATATATGGTCTACAACGTTGCCGCCGCATTCTTTGCCGCACATGAGTTAGGCGTAGATATGGCGCACCTGCAGCCCACGCTCGATGCCTACGTTCCCGCCGGCGGACGCATGGGCCGCTGGGATATCGCCGGCCGCACCGTCGAGGCCAACCTGGCCAAGAATCCCGTAGGCTTCGATCGGCAAATCCAGTCCATCAAGACGGCAGGCGGCAGACTCTGCGCTTTCTTCCTTAACGACAACGACGCCGACGGCCACGATGTATCGTGGATCTACGACGTCGACTTTGAGCGCATCGCCGACACGCCGGGACTTGTCGCCTTTGCCGGAGGCACGCGCGCGCACGACATGCAGGTGCGCCTCAAGTACGCCGGCATCGATGCCGCGATTATCTCGGACGTCGCGCAGGCAATTGGCGCCGTGGCAGACGAGGCCGCCGATGACACCTTCTACGCCGTCGCCAACTACACGGCCTTCCCGCCGCTGGTCAAGGAGCTCGACGGACTGAAGGGCGCCACTTCCGACGCTGTTGCCGGGCGCGGCGTAGCCCGTGCCGACGGCAGCGCTCTTCCTGTCGGCATCGCACCAGTCGAGCTTTCGCGCCCGCTGCGCATCGTCTACCTGTATCCCGATGCCCTTAACCTCTACGGCGACGGCGGCAACGTTATCGCGCTCGAGCGCCGCTGCGCCTGGCGCGGCATTCCTGTGCGCGTGGACGAGGTCCGCATGGGCGAGGCGCTCGATCTCACCGACGCCGACATCGTCATGATGGGCGGTGGCTCCGACCGCGACCAGCTAGCCGTAGCACACGAGCTGCTCGCCCAAAAAGACAAGGTCGCGACCTATGTTGAGGATGGCGGCTCGCTGCTTGCCATCTGTGGCAGCTATCAGCTGCTCGGCCGTTCGTACTACATGGGCGACGATCGCATTGAGGGCCTGGGCGTCATTGCCGCCGAAACCGTACGTGGCTCCGATCGCCTGATCGGCAACGTCGCCGTCAAGACCGACCTGTCACCCGAGCCCTTTGTGGGATTCGAGAACCATGGAGGTCGCACGCTTTTGGACGCCGATGCCACGCCGCTCGGAACGTCCGTCGTCACGGGCACCGGTAACAACGGCGACGATGGCTTTGAGGGCCTCATCTACAAGGGCGTCATCGGCACGTACCTGCATGGCCCGGCGCTGCCCAAGAACCCCGAACTCGCCGACTGGCTGATCGCGCACGCCCTCGAGCGCCGCGGCGACGCACAGGCCAACGCTCTGCTGCCGCTCAAACCCCTCGACGACACCTACGAGCACGCCGCCCACGACGCCGCCATGAAGCTCCTCCCCTAACGCCCCAACCACCACAAAGGGGACAGGCACCTTTGTGGTGGTTTTTCAGTTTGCCAACGATATGTGAACGGCTAAAAAAGTCTGCTATACTCTTTCCCGCTGTCCCCATCGTCTAGCGGCCAAGGACGCCACCCTTTCAAGGTGGATATCGCGGGTTCGAATCCCGCTGGGGGCACCATTTAAATTAAGAAGCCCGTTACCCCCGCGGTGACGGGCTTTTTGCTACCGATATGCCGGGATTCGAACCCGACAGGGTGCGGAGCTGAGGAAACGCGCAAGCGTTTTCCAGCGCAGCACGCAAGGAGCGAAGCGACGAAGCGGAAGCGGGCGGCGCCAGCCGCACGCGGATATCCCGCTGGGGGCACCATTTAAATTGAGAAGCCCGTTGCCCTCGCGGTGGCGGGCTTTTTGCTACCCATGTGCCGTGATTCGAACCCGGCAGAGTGCGGATCACGGCATCATCGCAAAGCCTGTGGGCAAAAAATAGCAAATATGAGTACTGTTACCAATTTAGTAACAGCGATTTCATGCCATCAGAAGGCGATTTAGACGCCAGGGGTCCTACGGCGGAAGAATTGCAGGCGTTTATCAGCTATGTACTTGGACATATGTTGCGTAACAACCCATATTTTGTAAATAGATAATGCTACAGGACTTGTGACAGTACTCATATTTGACGTTTTTTGTCCACAACCCTTTATACCTAGGCAAATCGGCGGCAAAACGGGCTTCAAAGCGCCCTTCGCAAACAAAAACCGGGGCCCGCATGATGCGGACCCCGGCTCAATACCGTGACGATATGTCAGTTACGCTCTACACGTAGAACAGGATGTCGTCGTAAGTCGGGACCGGCCAGTAGTCGGCGGCCACGATCTCCTCCATGGCATCCACGGCGGCGCGCAGCGTATCCATAGCGGGGACGACCTCGTGTGCATACACGTTGGCCTGCTCCTGGCCATCGAGGGCCTCAGCCTTCTGATGCACGGCGTCAAGCGCCTTGATGGAGTCGTTGATGGTGGTGATGCCGTTGCAGAGCTTGTTGAGCGTGTTCTGCTCGCACTGCATGGCGGCCTCAGCACCGGCGGCACGAATAGTCTCAAGGCCCTTAGCGACTTTGGTGGCATAGGCGGTAATGACCGGGCGATAGGTACGACGCGCCTCGCGAACCATCGTGGTGGCCTCGATGTTCATGAGCTTGTTGTACTTCTCGAGCTTGCAATCGTAGCGGCACTGGGCCTCGGCCTTGGTCAGAACACCCGTCTCCTCAAAGAGCGCAATGGCCTTATCGGAAACAAAGGCGGGCAGGGCGTCGGCCGTGGTCTTGTTGTTGGCAAGGCCGCGCTTCTCGGCCTCGACGGGCCACTCGTCGGAGTAGCCATCGCCGGAGAAGAGGATGCGCTGGTGGTCGGTCAGGACCTTCTTGCAGTACTCGAGCGCGGCGTCCTGGAACTCATCCTCGGGCGTACCCTCAAGCGCGTCGGCGAAGGACTTGAGCGACTTGGCCACGGCGGCATCGAGCACCAGGTTGGAGTCGGAGACGTTCTGCTCGGAGCCGCAGGCACGGAACTCGAACTTGTTGCCGGTGAAGGCAAACGGGGAGGTGCGGTTGCGGTCGGTGTTGTCCTGCATCAGCTTGGGCAGGGTATCGGCGCCCAGGTCAAGCACGCCGCGCGTGGCATGGACGGAAGCCTTGCCATCGATGATCTTCTCGACGACCTCGGTAAGCTGGTCGCCCAGGAAGATGGACATAATCGCCGGAGGAGCCTCGTTGGCGCCCAGACGATGGTCGTTGCCGGCCGAGGCAACAGAGGCACGCAGGAGCTCCTGATAGTTATCGACGGCCTCAATCACCGCGGTGAGGAAGACGATGAACTGCAGGTTGTCGAGCGGGGTGTCGCCTGGATCGAGCAGATTCTCGGACTCGGTGCCAAGCGACCAGTTGTTGTGCTTGCCCGAACCGTTGATGCCCTCGAAGGGTTTCTCGTGCAGCAGGCAAACCAAGTCGTGGCGGGAGGCGATGAGCTTCATTTTCTCCATCATGACCAGGTTCTGGTCGATGGCCTCGTTGACTTCGCCATAGACGGGGGCGAGCTCATGCTGGCAGGGAGCAACCTCGTTGTGCTTGGTCTTGGCGGGAATGCCGAGCGCCCACAGCTCATCGTCCAAGTCCTTCATGTAGGCCGAGACGGTGGGGCGGATAGCGCCAAAGTAGTGCTCCTCGAGCTCCTGACCCTTGCATGGAGCAGCACCAAAGAGGGTGCGGCCGGTAATGACCAGGTCCTTGCGCTTGCGGTAGGCGTCCTTCTTGATCAGGAAGTACTCCTGCTCGTCGCCCACGGAAGGAACGACTTTCTTGGGGGTCTTACCGAACAGCGCCAAAACGCGCTTAGACTCACGCGAGAGCGCGGTCATGGAACGCAGCAGCGGGGTCTTCTTGTCCAGGGCCTCGCCCGTGTAGGAGCAGAAAGCCGTGGGGATGCACAGGACATCGTCCTTGATAAAGGCGGGGCTAGTGGGGTCCCAAGCGGTGTAGCCACGGGCCTCGAAGGTAGCACGCAGACCGCCGTTGGGGAAGCTCGAGGCATCGGGCTCGCCCTGGATGAGGTTCTTGCCCGTAAACTTTGTAATGGCGGTGCCGTCGTGGTTGGGCTCCAGGAAGCTGTCGTGCTTCTCGGAAGTAATGCCCGAAAGCGGCTGGAACCAGTGCGCGTAGTGCGTCGCGCCCTTGGAGATGGCCCAGACCTTCATGGCATGGGCAACGGCGTTGGCCACATCCAGGTCGAGCGGCTCACCGCCCTCGAGGGTTGCAGCAAGGCGCTTCCAAATGTCCTTGGGGAGGTAGTCCTTCATGACTTCCTCAGAGAACACCATGGTCCCGAAGCGGTCAGTAAGTTCGGCCATACGGAACTCCCTTCGTATCGGCACCGCGTGAGAAGCGGTGTTGATTACTAACGAACGAGTCATAGCTTAGACTCGCCGTGTTTCCGCGACATTACCGTTATGTTGCTGTCGCGAAACCAATCAATGAGGTTACCCTATCGAGGCGGCGTTGCCACCCTCAACAGCCAATCAACTGCATAAATTGCAGACCTCTCTCCATGGTTTAAGGGTAGTCAATTTGGGATGGAGCTCTATTAACTGGTATTTTGCATCAGATACCAGTCTTTATAGTCCGTGCCTAGATTAGCCGCTCTGTTATAGAGAAAGCCGATAGCAAGGCATCTTTGATTGGTATCCTCAAATAGCGAGTGAAACTCCACCGTGGCACAGTGGTGCTGTAGAATCCTTACAACACATCACACTATTACGTATCTAGAGGAGCACGATATGCGCGTCGACGAGGTTTTTAAGCAGGCAGCATCCCAGGGCACCGTACCCGTTTCGTTTGAGATGTTCCCGCCCAAGGGCGAGCTGACCCTCGACACGGCTCGCGAAGTGGCAGGCAATCTGTGCAAGCTTTCGCCGAGCTTTGTCTCGGTCACCTGCTCGGCCGGCGGCTCGGGCAACGGTGCCGCCACCGCCCCCATCGCGCATATGATTACGAGCGAATTCGACACGCCCTCGGTGGCACACCTTACCTGCGTGGGCCGGTCGCATGCCGATATCGCCGCCAAGATCGATGAGTATCGCTCGGCCGGCGTGGAAAACGTGCTGGCCCTGCGCGGCGATCTTCCCGCCGGCGCGACCGAGGACGACAAGCCCGCCTCCGACTACGCCTACGCCCGCGACCTCATCCCCGAGCTCGTCGACGCCGGCTTTTGCGTGGGCGCCGCAGCCTACCCCGAGGGCCACATTGCCTGTGAGGACCTCAACGTCTCGGTCGAACACCTCAAGCAAAAACAGGACGCCGGCGCGAGCTTCTTTGTGACGCAGCTTTTCTTTGATAACGAGTGCTTCTACCGTTTTCGCGAGCTTGCCGACAAGGCCGGCATCACCGTGCCCATTACCGCGGGCATTATGCCGTTTATGGGCAAGTCGCAGATCAGCCGCATGGTCTTTATGTGCGGCGCGTCGCTGCCCTCCCCCGTCATCAAGATTCTCGCCAAGTACGAGAACGACCCCGAGAGCCTGCAGGCAGCCGGTGTAGATTATGCCGCCCGTCAGCTTTGTGACCTCAAGGAGCACGGTGCCGACGGCCTGCACCTGTACACTATGAACCGTCCTGCAATCGCCGCGACCATTATGGAGCGCCTGGGGTAATGGAAAAACCGCACATCGATACAACCACTGTCGAAGTGCCGGCCGACCTTGCGTCGCCGGCGCTTTACCGTGTCGATGCTGCGCACCATCCCCGTGTCGACCGTGCCGAGATGCTGCGGTATCTGGGTTACGGCGGCCAGCAGATTGAGCCCGAACTGTCACGACGTATTGAGCCTGTCGTTGAACGCCTGGAATTGGACATTGAGCCCCGTGGCGTGCGCCGCGTATTTGCCGTCGATGCCACGGGCGTGGACGAACAGGGCAAGCCTTGCATCCGTCTGGTCGGCACCAACGTTGAGCTGCGCGGTCGTGATATCTATCGACATCTCAAAGACGCCCGCTTTGCCGCGCTCATGGCATGCACTCTCGGCATGGATGCTGAGCGCCGTTTGCGCACCACGGGAGCCCAACATCCCCTGGAGGGCGCCGTGCTCGACGCCGCGTGCTCCGCTTACGTGGAAGCCGCCGTTGAGCAAATGGACCAGCAGGTCAAGATGGACGCCGCCGTTCATGGGCTCGCCGGCAACTGGCGCTTTAGCCCCGGCTACGGCGACTGCCCGCTCTCGGCCCAGCGCTCGATCGTCAATGCGCTCAACGCCACGCGGCTCATCGGCCTGACCGTCACGCCCACCAGCCTGCTCATGCCCACTAAAAGCGTGACAGCGGTGATCGGCCTGTTCGACGGCGAAGTCCACGACGCCCAGAGCCGCCCCACCTGCAATATCTGCCGCATGCGCGAGCACTGCCGCTTCCGCGCCGCCCACACCACCTGCTATTCGCATTCTGAATAAAATGTCAATTGATGGCACGGTATCGAGGGAATCTCATCCGTATGTAAGCGGATGTCCTCACAAACAAGTACCATAAGATTCCAAATAACAACTATCTGAAAGCCAGTACATGCACAACATTCTGCAGTTCTCGCCACAACTAACCGCGCTTGAGTTTTTTTCAGGCATTGGCTTGGCTCGTGCCGGCATGGCAAAAGCCGGAATCAAAACAATCTGGGCAAATGACATAGACCATACTAAATGCGCCATGTACGGCCAGTGTTGGGGCGATGAGCATCTAGTCGAGCAGGATGTCCACACACTCGACCCCGACTTAATACCCCAAGCCGACATCGCATGGGCGTCAAGCCCTTGCACAAACTTATCTCTCGCGGGAAACAGGGAGGGACTTATCTCTGGCAAAGAGTCCAGTGCGTTCTTTGGCTTTATTAAGGCCATCGAAGGAATGGGCGATCGTGCCCCGCGGGCACTTGTTCTCGAAAATGTCATCGGCCTTGCCACGTCTAATAACAGTGATGACTTTAGACTCGTTTGCCAGGAATTTAATCGTTTAGGCTATTCATGCGACGCTTATTTTATCGATGCACGGCACTGGCTTCCCCAGTCACGCCCCCGCATGTTTGTCGTCGGATTAAAAAACCCTCTTCCCAACAGCCGACTCGATTCCTCGCTTCGTCCTGAAAAGGTCTCCTGGATTCACTCCGACCCTTCACTCATTACGCACGTCTCTCACCTAAACGAGCCAAGTCCACTTCGCATGACGGGCCTTGCAACGGTTGTTGAAAATATTCCCGAGAACGACAAGCGTTGGTGGAACAAAAACCAAGTACAAGCATTTATCGACTCACTTGCACCGCATCAAGCAGAGCGCCTTCAGCGCTTCTTAAATGCCAAAGAAAAAATTGTTCGCACTGCTTACCGTCGCACGCGATCGGGCGTTGTGCGCTGGGAAATCCGTGAAGAAGAAATTGCCGGATGTCTAAGAACGGCTCGCGGCGGCTCATCAAGACAGGCAGTCGTTATATGCGAAAACGGAAAGATAGAAGTTCGCTGGATGACTGGAACTGAATATGCCCGTCTCCAAGGTGTTGACTCATGTCAGTTTAGCGGCTTCTCGGATGCTCAGATTCGCTACGCATTCGGCGATGCAGTTGCCGTGCCAGTTGTCACTTGGCTTATAAAAAATGCAGTCAAACCCGCGCTTATGTCTTCAAGGAACGGAGTGGACAATAATGGAAATGACCAATTGCTCCTTGAGCGAGCCCGATAAAGACATCTTGGATGCCATTGAACTCTGGTACGAATCCAAGCGCAGCAAGCGAGGCAACGTCAACCGTAACGTCATGGCGGTTGGCATAGGCATAAGCGAGCTGTTGCAAAACCGTTTTCCGCTCACCGACGATTATGTGCAATCGGACAAGGGGAGCCAAGTACGAGGCCTAAGTGGAGCATGCATCAAAACAGTTTTAGCCAGACATGGGGAAACGCGTGCCTTCGCGTCAGAGGGCGGCAGAACCTCACGCGGCACACTCCCGATGGCGCTTGAGCTTGCCACGATTATCAACTCTGCCCTACCCAGTGACATTTGCGAAGACACTCGTCTTGAAGCTGCGAATGCAATCGCCAATTTCTTCGTCGAGCGAATCCAGGTCGATTTCTTTAACCGGCAGAGAATCAAAGTCGAAATCGATCTTCAAAAACCAATTTCTGTCATTGTCGATGATATCCTAGCCGAAGCAAGCCTACGGTCCGATAAGCCAACGGGTACCGTCGCACAGCACCTGGTAGGTGCAAAACTAGAGATGTTATTTCCAACCATAGAAATCGGAAAGGACAACTCAAACGCCGCCGACCAGCAGACAGACCGTTCTGGCGATTTCCAAATCAATGATGCTGCATTTCATGTGACTGTATCGCCAATGGCCAAATTGACCGATCGATGCCGAGATAACATTCGAAATGGCATTCGGCCCATCGTCGTTGTCCCCCACGATAAAGTTTCCTTCGCTTACGGACTGTTCGAAAGTGAGGGACTCGGCAATCGCGTACAGGTTATCGCACTCGAATCGTTTATCGGCATCAATATTGAAGAGTTATCGTTCTACAAGCGAGGCCTAATTCGATTAAATGTCGCACGGCTTCTTGCCCACTACAACAAGCGAATCGAAGATATCGAGCCCGACAAATCTCTTCAAATAGAAATTCCTCAGTGGGCTCTAGACGAAATGGATGCACATGGCGAATAGCTCAAACATACTTATCACTCATGATCTGGACGGTGCCGCGCTGGCGGCACCCGTTGATGCCGCACGTCGCAACGGTGCCACGTACAAGACGCGCACGATCGACGATCTGCGCATTAAGGACGATCGCCTGCGCGCCGCCATCGAGGGCACGGGACACCTGCTGTTCGACGGCGGCATGGGCACCATGTTGCAGGCCGCTGGCATGAAGGCGGGCGCCCTGCCCGAGCTGCTCAACTTTGAGGAGCCCCAGGTTATCACTGATATCCAACGTCAATATGTCGAGGCCGGCTGCGACGTGATTACCGCCAACACCTTTGGCGCCAACGCCCACAAGCTCGACGGTGCCGCCGCCGTGGCAGACGTCTTTGCCGCGGCCGTCGCCTGTGCCCGCGAGGCCGGCGCCCGCTACGTCGCCGGTGACATCGGCCCCATCGGCGCGCTGCTTCGCCCCCTGGGTACCCTGAGCTTCGACGAGGCCTACGACCTCTTTGCCGAGGAAGTGCGCGCCGGCGTCGCCGCGGGCGTCGACCTCTTTATTATCGAGACTATGACCGACCTGGCCGAGATCAAGGCGGCGGTCCTCGCCTGCCGCGAGAACTCCGACCTGCCCGTCTTTGCCACCATGGCCTTTGAGGAAGACGGTCGCACCTTCCTGGGAACGAGTCCCGAGGTGGCCGCCATCACGCTCGACGCCATCGGCGCCGACGTTTTGGGCATCAACTGCAGCCAAGGACCGGCCGAGCTCCGAGGACTCGCAGCACGTATGCTCACCGTTACCGACAAGCCCGTTATGGTGCAGGCCAATGCAGGACTCCCCCATGTGGACGACGACGGCAACACCGTCTTTGATATCCAGGCCCCCGAATACGCCGAGGCCGTCGCCGGCATGATCGCCGACGGCGTGAGCGTCGTGGGCGGTTGCTGCGGCACCACGCCGGCGCACATGGCGGTCTTGCGCACGCTTATCGACAACCACACGCCCAGCCCGCGCCACCGCAAGCCCAGTATGTCGGTCACGAGCGCCCAAACGGTCGTGGACCTTCCCTGCGACGGCCACAAGATCGCCGTCATCGGCGAGCGCATCAACCCCACCGGCAAAAAGCGCCTGCAGCAGGCCCTGCGCGACGGCGACCTGGACTACGTTGTGAGCCAGGGCATCAGCCAGCAGGAACAGGGCGCCGACATTCTGGACGTCAACGTGGGCCTGCCCGAGATCGACGAGGTCAAGATCATCCAACAGGCGACCGAACAGCTCCAGGGCTCCACGCTGCTGCCGCTGCAGATCGACTCCACCGACCCCGCAGCCGTCGAGGCCGCCGTGCGCCGCTACGCCGGCAAGCCCATCATCAACTCGGTCAATGGCAAGCAGCAGATCATGGATGAGATCTTTCCGCTGGTCGCCCACTACGGCACCAACGTTGTCGGCCTTACGCTCGACGAAGGCGGCATCCCCGATACCGCCGAGGCTCGCTTCGCCATCGCCGAGCGCATCGTGGCCGAGGCTGCCCGCTACGGCATCGGACCGGACCGCATCCTCATCGACTGCCTGGTCATGACCGCCTCGACCAATCAACGCCAGGCCGAGCAGATCCTACGCGCCATGTCCCTGTGCAAGGAACGCCTGGGCGTTAAATGCGCACTCGGCGTGTCGAACATCAGCTTTGGCCTGCCTGCCCGCCCGCTGCTGGGCTCGGTCTTTTTGGCCGCCGCTTTTGGCGCGGGCCTGGACGCCCCCATCATGAACCCGGGTTCCAAGCGCTTTATGGATACCGTCTACAGTTATCGTGTGTTGAGCGTTGAGGACGAGGGCTCGACCGGATACATCGAGCGCTACGCCGGCTGGACCGATCCGTATAAGATCGCCGCAAACCCGGCAGCAGCTCAGGCCGCATCGACCGACGCCGCGCCCGCTGCTGGCACCGCCGGCGCCGACGGCAACGACGACCCCATCCGCCACATGGTCGTCTCGGGCCGCAAAGGCGAGATCGCTGCCGAAACCGAGCGTCTGCTGGCAGACCACGACGCCATGGACCTCATCAACAATCACTTTATCCCCGCCCTCGACGAGGTTGGCGTCCTCTTTGACCAGGGCAAGTTCTTCTTGCCGCAGCTTATGGCCTCGGCCGAGGCCGCACGCGTGGGCTTCGACACCATCAAGCGCCTGATGCCCGCCGGCGAGATTGCCGACAAGGGCAAGATCTGCGTGGCCACCGTCAAAGGCGACATCCACGATATTGGCAAGAACATCGTCAAAATGCTGCTCGATAACTACGGCTACACCGTCTTTGACCTGGGCCGCGACGTCGACCCGCAAGAGGTGCTCAAGACCGTGCAGGAGCGTGACATCAAGCTCGTCGGCCTCTCGGCGCTTATGACTACCACGGTCGTCGCCATGGAAGAGACCATCAAGCTGCTTCATGCCGAGGTGCCGGGCGTCAAGATCATCGTAGGCGGCGCCGTACTCACCCCCGAATACGCCAAGCAGATCGGCGCGGACTACTACGCCAAGGACGCCGCCGAAAGCGCGCGCATCGCCGAAGAGGTCTTTGGGCAGTAACACAACGGAAACAACCGAGCACCAAAACGTGCCGCACGCGCCACTTGGCACGTGCGGCACGTTAGAATAGAAAAGATTATGCTCGTTTTGGCAGATAGGAGCGCAAGGATGGCGATCACACCCGCAGAAATCGCGGAAACCCGCGGCATGGTTGAGGAGCAGAACCTCGACATCAGGACCATCACCATGGGTGTTTCGCTCATGGGTTGCGGTGACGAGAACCTCGACCGCATGTGCACGAAGATCTACGACCACGTGACGCACACGGCTGAGCATCTGGTCGAGACCGCCGAGAACCTCGAGCGCGAGTACGGTATCCCCATCGTCAACAAGCGCGTTTCCGTCACCCCGGTGGCGCAGATCGCCGCGTGCTGCAAGGATGAGGACCTCACCCCCATCGCGCACGCCCTCGACCGCGCGGCCGAGACGCTCGGCATCGATTACCTGGGCGGCTTCTCCGCGCTCGTCCAGAAGGGCATCGGCGACGCCGACCGCCGCGTCATCCAGTCCATCCCCCAGGCGCTCGCCACCACCAGCCGCGTCTGCTCCAGCGTCAACGTCGCCAGCCTGCGTGCCGGCATCAACATGGACGCTGTGCTCATGGCCGCCCAGACCATCATCGATGCCGCCAAGCTCACGGCCGACCAGGATTCCGTCGGCGCTTCCAAGTTTGTCTGCTTTGCCAACATGGTCGAGGACTCCCCGTTTATGGCGGGCGCCGTCCACGGCGGTGGCGAGGCCGACGCCGTCATCAACGTAGGCGTCTCGGGCCCCGGCGTTATGGCCGCAGCCCTGGAGACGCTGCCCGACTCCGCATCGATGATGGAAGTCGCCGAGAAGATTAAGCAGACCGCCTTTAAGATCACCCGCGCCGGCGAGCTCATGAGCCGCGAGGCCGCCCATCGCCTGGGTGTCGAGAAGGGCATTGTCGACCTCTCGCTGGCTCCCACGCCTGCCATCGGCGACTCCGTCGCGCGCATCCTCGAGATCATCGGCGTGGGCACCTGCGGTGGCCCGGGCACGACCTGCGCGCTCGCCATGCTCAACGATGCCGTCAAGAAGGGCGGCGTCATGGCCAGCTCCAGCGTGGGCGGTCTCTCGGGCGCCTTTATCCCCGTGTCCGAGGACGCCGGCATGATCGCCGCCGTCGAGGCCGGCGCGCTTTCGCTCGAGAAGCTCGAGGCCATGACCTGCGTGTGCTCCGTTGGCCTGGACATGATCGCCATCCCCGGCGACACCCCGGTCGAGACCATCGCCGGCATCATCGCCGACGAGATGGCCATCGGCGTCATCAACAACAAGACCACGGCCGTCCGCGTGATCCCCGCCATCGGCAAGGGCGTGGGCGACTGCGTCGAGTATGGCGGCCTGTTTGGCCGTGCGCCCATCATGCCGGTGAACCCCAACGCCGGCACCGTGCTTGCCCACCGCGGCGGACGCTTCCCGGCACCGCTGAACTCGCTGAAGAACTAGCTGAGGGGGACTGGCGAGGAGCCCCGGGGAGGGCAAATATATAAGGTCGCCTGCTCGGACAGTCCTGACTCGCACGGAGAGCACATTAAGTGCTCTCCGGCTCGTGCGGAACTCGCGATCGACCTTATATATTTGCCCTCCCCGGGGCTCCCGCACAACGGAACCTCAGTTGGGTTCTATCCCGTATGGCAGTCGCTTCGCTCCTGCCCGCCTTGGTTGTGAGGGCGATTTGGCGTTGGAACGGTTCTTTTTCTGATATATGCTGGTTGCGGCTCTTCTTTTGGGAGGAGTCGCTTTTTTGTTGCTAGGAGGTTAGCCCGTGGTTGAAGGGGATGCTCGCTCTGAGCTTCTTTCTGCGGATTGGAATGGCGAATGGATGCGCCTGCAAGCTGGTCGGCATCGGGCTGATGATTCTTTTGAGTGGGATAAACGGGCTCGGCATTTTCGGCCGCTTGAGACTGCTCCTTATGCCCGGGATTTTATAAAGTTGTTGGCGATTGAGCCCGGCGAGTCCGTGCTGGATATGGGGTGTGGGGCTGGGTCGATTGCTATTCCGCTTGCTCAGGCTGGGCATTCCGTGATTGCTGCCGACTTCTCTCCTGCCATGTTGGGCACGCTTGATGCCGGCATTGAGTATTACGGGCTCGAAGATCTTATTACGCCGCTTGAGCTTGCTTGGGATGATGATTGGGATTTGGTTGGACCGGTCGCGAAAGCGGTGGATGTTGCCTTTGCCAGTCGGTCGGTTACGACGACCAATCTAAAAGATGCGCTTGCCAAGCTCGACCGCACGGCTCGTCGGCGTTGTGCTGTCACGATGGTCGCCAACTCCAGCCCGCGCTATGACCTGCACCTGATGAACGCCATCGGTGCCTCGGTTACCTGCAGTAATGGCTTTGTGTATGCTTTTAATATCCTCATTCAGATGGGTGCCCTGCCGCAGGTTACGCACTTTGAATCGCCTCGTCGCGATACCTTCGATAACCTTGAAGCGGGCGTAGCAGATTTTTCCCGTATGCTCGAGCATGGCAACGAGGATAAGGTCGACCGTCTGCGCGACCACATCGCCCAGCACATGATTGAGAACCCCCATGCCGGTGAGCCGGGCTCCAAGGGTGTGCCGCAGGGACGCTATATGCTCGACCACGTCCGCAAGGTCCGTTGGGCGTTTATTGCATGGGAGCCGGTCTCTGCACCCCGCTCATAGCCTGTTCGCAGCCCGCACTGCCCACTCACTCGGCATCCGCATTCTTTTTGAACTGGGCAAACGCGCTCCACACCGCACCGTTCCTGCGCTATCGTGGGACAGCTCACGTAAATTAAGGCCCCGTCGCGGGGCGCCCCATACATAGAAAGCGAGAACCCATGGCACTGACAGGAGCACAGGTCAAGCAGCTTCGCAGCATGGCCCATCACCTCAACCCCGCCATCATCATCGGTAAGTCCGATGTCAACGAGGGCACCGTCGAGCAGACGGTCGCCTACCTGGAGAAGCACGAGCTCGTTAAGTGCTCCGTGCTCGATGGCTCCAGCCTTTCCGCCCGCGAGGCCGCCGAGGAGCTCGCCGAGCGTTGCCACGCCGAGGTCGTCCAGGTCATCGGCCGCAAGTTCTCACTGTATCGCGAGTCCTCGCGCAAGGACATCGAGAAGATCAAGCTCGTCTAAGAGCCAATGATCCGGCGATCCAACACATAGCAAGCTTACGGGTGCCCAAGTACTTCGGGCGCCCGTTTTTTATCGCTCGACCAGCACGCGATTGAGCCGCCCCTCCACCAAGCGCTCGTATAGACGCCGCGTCTCGGGCTCGGGCACGCCATTGACCTGCTCCCTCAGGTGGTGCATATGCCCGCTGTACAGCTCGACGATATCGCGCCGCCGCCCCGCCGCACTGTAGACGCGCATGGCGCAGCGCACCATATCCTCACGCGCCGTTTCCTGTCGAAGCCCCGACTCCGCCAGCCAAATCGCCGACTGCAGATCGTTTTCTTCTAGAGCGGCATTTGCTCCCTTAATCATGCAATCGATGTACTTTGACTGCATAATGCGCCGCATGCGCAAAAAGTAGGTGGGATTACAGCCATTGGGAACATACAGCGGTCCGGCATAAAGCTGCTCAATCTTAAGGCACAGCTCAACTAAATGGGGCCCGCGCGCACCCGTGCGATTTCCCAAAACCTCGCGGCTTATCTGGTCAAACAGCCGTACATCGGTCTTGACGTAGTCGCCGTTGAGCCCAATGCATTCATTTTGGATGAGCACGCACGACTTGCCATCCGGCGTCGGTCCCAAAGCCGACCGCAAGCGCGATATCGTCGAGTACAGGTTGTTGCGGGCGCTATTAAACTCGGCATGGGGCCACAGCTCCATGGCCAGCGTCTCACGATCGACGAGCGCATCCATGCCCAGCGCAAGCCGCTCGGCAAGCGTCGCCGCCTTCTTGCGGCGCCACATTTTGTCCGTGATGGGAAACCCATCGCGCTCGGCACGAAACGCACCAAACATGCGAATCTCGATATGGTCGATGGTATCAACGGCTTCAACCTCGCCGGCCTGGAACAGGCGCTCGCCCTCTCCTTCCAAATCGTCGCGCAGCGAGTACCGCGACAGCTCGCGTACGGGAAGCTTCTTGCGTATCCTGCCCGCCGGCTCGCCCAGACAATGCATGGCAAGGCGCGCAAAGAGCCGATACGATGGCTCTAGAATCCCCGCACGATTCATGGACATCCAGGCCGCAAGATCGCTGTCTCGGCCCGCACAGGCCAAATGCAGCGCCACCATCCAGGCCTCCGCTCCACCAACCTGCGTCTGGCTTATATCGAGCAACTCCGCTTCCTCGCGCACCGAAACCATCGAGGTGTTACGCAGATATGCCGCGCGCTCCAGCAGCAATGCGTTATCGCGCATGTACGCAATCGACTCCTCGGCAAGTTTGAGCACTTGGACCGCACGGAACTTTGCATTAACCGGCCGTCCCTCTGCCAGCGACTGCCAGCCTTCTAGCAACAGCCCAAACAGCTGAATCTGGTTGTCGCGCATGCGCACGGCAAAACGATCGAGCTCGTTGAACGCCGCATCGTCGGTTACCGGCAAGCCGGAAAGGAGCCGCCGTGCCGCCAACACCATGCGCACCCAGATAGCCATCGCCTTAAGTCCACGTACGTCGAGCGCCTCCCGCACCACCGTCATCTCGTCGTCGCGCTCGTCGGTTCCCGCAAACGACCCATCAAAGAGCTCCACCAGCATGCTATCGGCCCGTATAACAATCCCCGCGATGTCGAGCTCGCAGTCATAGGCCTTGCTCGTTTTGAGCTGCTGTAGAACGCCGCTGTCATCTCCCCGTTCGGTCAGGCAGCGCTTGACCTCGATATGCGCAGACAACATATCGAGTGCGGTGTGAGATGCCTCGATTTCTGGCACGGCCAGGTTCGTAGGAAGCCCAAGCCCGTTGTCCCCATAGCAAACAGCCGTCAGTGTCTGGGCCACCCTCCATGAAACAGGGTCTATTTCGCAGGCCGCCCGTTCGCCCCCGCATTCGATGACCGATGCCATATAGCGAGCGAGCTTTGTATTGGACACGCTGACCGCTGCCAGATATACGCCAAGCGCTTCGGCAGGCGTTGGCTCTGGAGCCGGATCGTCGGCATCGATCGTGCCCAGCGCCGCTCGGCAGATATCGGCCCCGTGCCCCGTCAGAGCCAGATCGACCCCATACTGCCCAGCAAGTTCAAGGACCGCTTCACGGTCCAGAAAGGCGTCCGCCAGGCCCATCGCCGCATCGCATCGGCCCGCCTTAAGCAAAATCCGGGCCGCCCTCGGAACAAGTTCGGGGCGAACCTCGGCCACCAACTTACGCAAGCGCAAGCGTCCGTTATCCTCCGTGCCCAGACACGTAAAACTCCGCTCGGCGGGATCCAAGCCAAAGATCGGGTAGTCGCGTACAAAGTAGGACTGGTCGACCATCGACAGCCTCACCCCACAGGCCTCGAGTTCTGCGATATTGCCCTCGCCCATCAAAACCATGAGACATGCCACGCAAAACAGCGCATTATTGTCGAGTGAAGCCAGATCGGCAAGTGCCGCGCCATACACGTTGACAATCTCGTTTTCGAGCAGGCCGGCTACGTCGCCTTGGCCATACAGACCTGTCTGCAATGCCGAAACGAGCTCGGGCACGCCCTGCGTGAGCTGATAAAAGTCGAGCGATGTGCTGATCGAAAACGCCGATGCCCACGCCGAATACTCATAGGCATGCACCTTGAGCATCTGCGCATTGATCTTAACCGAATCGCCCAGCCCATGAATCAGCTGACGATTTGAAGGACGGCAGGAGATAAAGACCCCTACCCCCATAGCGCGCAGGCCGCGAATCCTGTCGATGAGGTCTTCGGTATCGTGCTGATCGAGGTTTGGCACATTATCAATCGCGATAAGGGAGTGCGGTTTGTCTTTGAGTTCTTCGGTAACCACCTCGAGCTGCATAAACACCTCGCGCCCAATGGCACGATCGGCCTCGATAATCCGCACGGGGCCTCGCGTCGGGTCGCATTTAACCTCATGGGTGTACTGCAGCAGCACCGAGGTCTTCCCAAACCCGTCGGGCGCATAAAGAACCACGATGCCGGCCTTTCGGCCCTTGGCGATAAGCTCATTCATCAAGCGTTCGCGTCGCACCATATAGCCTCCGCCCAGCGGCATCAGCTCGAGGTCGTCTATACCGCTCAAATCATTTACCATGCCCGCTCCTCAACTCGACCGTATGGACACTGTAGCCGCAAGACCATACAAGCCGCGCTATGAATAGAGCGACCTTGTGTTTTAGGTTGTCTTTTGGTACGCAAGCGGCAAGTTTTTGTACAGCGAGGGCCGATTGTTATTAATCCCCCGACTAATCGGTCTTTAAGCAGGTAAATGAGCTTGTCAGCTTGTCCCATCTAAGCGGCAGTGTAACGCAGATGAACAAGGTTCAGCCATGTCATTCAACTCGCCTAGCACCCGCTACCGTCTACGACCTTCTAGTGGCATTTTTGCATAGAATCTGGTATGGAATGAATCAAGCTGTTGGACATCTGGCGTTCGTCAAGCTTGCGGCAAGATTTTGGTCAAGTGGGCAAAAAGGGATAGCAAAAAGGCCCCCGCAAAGCGGAGGCCTTAGACAAGGCTATGTCGAGCTGCAGGATTCGCGCTACTCGCAGAGCGAAAGGGCGGCCTCGTCGGCAACGACAACGCAGTTGGTGTGCAGCTGCAGGATCGAAGCCGGGCACTCGGGCGTAACCGGACCATAGCACATGTCATGCACGGCCTGAGCCTTGGCCTCGCCGTTGGCGACGACCAGGATCATGCGGGCATACATGATGGTCTGGGTACCCATGGTGTAGGCCTGACGGGGAACATCGTCGATGCTGTCGAACAGGCGGCTGTTGGCCTGAATGGTGCTCTCGGTGAGGTCGACGCAGTGCGTGCCCTTGGAGAAGTGGTCATCGGGCTCGTTGAAGCCAATGTGGCCGTTGTTGCCAATGCCGAGCAGCTGCAGATCCGGATAACCGGCGTCGGCGACAATCTTGTCGTACTCAGAGCAGGCAGCGGCGGCGTCGGGGTTGGAACCGTCGGGCACATGCGTGTTGTTCAGGTCGATGTTGATGTGATCGAAGAAGTTCTCACGCATGAAGTAGTGATAGCTCTGGGGATCGTCGTGCGAAAGGCCGCGATACTCGTCCAGGTTGTAGGTGCTGACCTCGGCAAAGTCGACGTCGCCCTTCTCGTACCAAGCAGCGAGCTGCTTGTAGGCACCGATCGGGGTGGAGCCGGTGGCAAGGCCCAGTACACAGTCGGGCTTGAGGATAACCTGGGCCGAGATGATATTGGCGGCCTTGCGGCTCATATCCTCGTAGTCTTTAGCTTTAATGATCTTCATTACGCGTCCTTTCTCGTACAAGAGAGGCAAGGCTCCCTTACAAGCACTTGCCCGCGGCCCGCGTCGGCCGCAACCAACGTGTGCGGCCACCAGGGCGAGGTCGCGTAATGTATGTGTCTCGTGTCTAGCCGCGTCGAGGCCCCTGCCCGTCCACGGTGACCCAAAGCTGTTTAGCTTCGGACAAATCTCATCTTGCCACGGAGGGCGTCCTCTTTCAAGGGCGCCCTCCGTAAACGTGTTTGAATTGTAGGCTAATGGCCACGTGCACTTGCTAGCGCTCGCGAGCAACGATGAGCTGGTCCATCTCTTCGACATGCACGCCAGCGGAGCCCTTGATGCTCGAGAACTCAACGGAGTTACACACCAAGATGGGAACCGTCACATCGTAGCCCTCGGCAGCAATTGCCTCGCGATCAAACTCAATGAGTACATCGCCCTTATGGACGATGTCACCCACTTGCGCATGTACGGTAAAGTGCTTGCCCTCGAGCTGAACAGTGTCCAAACCAACGTGGATGAGCACGTCCAGGCCATCGACCGTGTTAAGCGCAACGGCGTGCCCCGTGGGAAAAATGGCCTCGACCTTGGCATCAGCCGGTGCAATCACACGCGTTCCGGTGGGCTGAATCGCCACGCCCTGGCCCAAAAGGCCGGTGGCAAACGTCTGGTCGTTTACCTCGGAGAGCGGAATGACGTCGCCCGAGATGGGAGCATCCAGCGTAAGGACTCGACCACGCATACCAAAAGACCTTAGGACTTTAGTGAACATGCTCCCCCTCGGACACACCAATCAATCAAAATAGTTTTACTAGTTTACCACTTGGCACCGGTTTTTGACCATTAGGGAAGTTCGCGCTTGACAACCTCGACGATGTCGTCGACGACGCGCTGGGTCAGCTCGTGCGTCTCCGCCTCGGCCATAACGCGAACCAGCGGCTCGGTACCGCTCGGGCGCACCAAGATGCGGCCGCGACCGTTGAGCTCCTTCTCGGCGGCAGCGACGGCGTCCCAAATGGGCTGGCAATCGTCCAGGCCGGCCTTGTTGTCGGAATGCACGTTGACGAGTACCTGCGGGTACTTCTTCATGATGCCGGCAAGATCGGTGAGGGTACGACCGGTGCGCTTGAGCACGGCCAGCAGCTGCAGAGCCGTCACCAGGCCGTCACCGGTGGTGTTGTGCTCCAGGAAGATGATGTGGCCGGACTGTTCGCCGCCGATGACGGCGCCGTCCGCGAGCATGCGCTCCAGAACGTAGCGGTCGCCCACGGCGGTCTGAACCATCTCGAAGCCCTGCTCCTTCATAGCGATGGAGAAGCCCAGGTTGCACATGACGGTCGAGACGATCTCGGAGTTGGCGAGCTTGCCGCGAGCGGCAAGGTCAGAACCGCAGATAGCCAGGATGTAGTCACCGTCGATCTCATTGCCCTCGCTGTCCACGAACAGTACGCGGTCGGCGTCGCCGTCGTGGGCCAGACCGATGTCAGCATGGGTGCGCAGCACGAGCTCGCGCAAGGGCTCGAGATGCGTAGAACCGCACTCAACGTTAATGTCGGTGCCGCAATAATCGGTGTTGATGGCATGGACCGTAGCACCCAGGCGCTGCAGCGCGGCGGGCGTGGTCTGGCAAGAAGCACCGTGGCCGCAGTCGACGGCAACGACCAGGCCGTCGAGCCTCAGGCCATCGAGCGTATCGATGGCATGATCGACATATGCCTTGCGGGCATCCTTCATCTTGATGATGTGGCCCACGCCGGCACCGGTCGGCAGCGTGTCGGCAGCCATGGCTTCCTCGGACATGACCCAGGCGCTGATCTCTTCCTCGACAGCATCGGGAAGCTTCATGCCCTTGCGGCTAAAGAACTTGATGCCGTTGAACTCCGGCGGATTATGCGAAGCAGAGATGACGATGCCGCCGTCGAGCTCGTTTTGAACGGTGAGCAGGGCCACGGCCGGCGTGGGGATGACGCCGCAGCAATGCGGGCGGCCGCCCTCGGCCATAATGCCGGCGGTCAGAGCGCTCTCGAGCATGGTGCCCGAAAGACGCGTGTCGCGGCCGATGCAGATATCCGGACCAAGAAACTTGGTCGCCGCGCGGCCCAGGCGAAACGCGAGGTCGCACGAGAGGCCGGCATTGGCGACGCCACGAACGCCGTCGGTACCGAAGATGTTCTGGGGCATAGGATCGCTCCTTCCCTAGCAGGCGATATGCAACCGCCCGCCCTAGTCGAAAAAGAAAAGCGGGACCCGCCGAGGAATCGGCAGGCCCCGCTTGTACATTGTATCTCGAAAGGAGATAAAACCTTAGCGCTTGGAGAACTGGGGAGCGCGGCGGGCCTTCTTGAGGCCGTACTTCTTGCGCTCGACCACGCGAGCATCGCGCGTAAGGAAACCGGCCTTCTTGAGGTCAGCACGGTAGTCGCCAGCGTTCAGAAGAGCGCGAGCGATGCCCAGGCGCAGAGCGCCGGACTGACCGGAGATGCCGCCGCCATCGCACAGAGCGATAACGTCGAACTGACCGGCGGTGTCGGTCACCTTGAAGGGAGCAAGGGCGTTCTCAACGAGCTGATGACGGCCGAAATACTGCTCGGCGTCACGCTTGTTGATGGTCACCTTGCCGGTGCCGGGGACGAGACGGACGCGGGCGACGGCGTTCTTACGACGGCCGGTACCCTGGTAGACAACGGTGTTCTCAGCCATCTTTAAGCCTCCAGCTCAATCTTCGTGGGGTTCTGGGCAGCGTGCGGATGCTCGGCACCAGCGTAGACCTTAAGCTTGGTCATCTGGGCACGGCCGAGGGTGGTCTTGGGCAGCATACCGCGAACGGCGCGCTCGATGACCTTCTCCGGGTGCTTCTCCATAGCCTGGCGGAAGCTCTCAGCCTTGAGGCCGCCGTTGTAGCCGCTGTGGCGATAATAGGTCTTCGTGTCGGCCTTGTTACCGGTAAGCTGGACCTTATCGGCGTTGATGACGACAACGAAGTCGCCGCAGTCGCTGTTGGGCGTGAACTGGGGCTTGTTCTTACCGCGCAGGATCATTGCGATCTGGGTGGCAAGACGGCCCAGGACAGCACCATCGGCGTCGACGAGAACCCAGTTGCGCTGGACCTCGCCCTGCTTGGCGTAGTGAGTCGATTTCGAAATCACTTAGACTCCTCCATGTACAGTACGTGTTGTTACAGAGATTCACGGGGCTCTGCAAGTAACCCGTCCATATTACCCCGCTCGCCGTACGAGTCAACAGGTATTTTGGCTCCGACCAGAGTTTCTGCACATGTCATCCACGAGCCGTGATTTTCCAGCTCTTTAGCTGTTGTCATTTTTTGAGGGTTCGCCGTCGCTAGCGCTCAACGAACTCTTGGATTTCCGCGAGCAGGCGCTTTGCCTCCTGACGTCCCTGGATATACAAGTCCAAAAGCTTTGCCGAATCGTGCTCGACATGGCCGACCTCGACCGGCTTTTGCGGAGCGACGACCAACGCACGACCCTCGCGCTCATACTTCCACAGGTGCATGCGCTGGATGTTGTAACGGTCGTGGCGCGTCTCGATAGCCTCGAGCAGATAGGGGTAGTCGGCATAGCGGGCGCGCGCGGCCGGCAAAAACTCGTAGGGCTTTTTCTCGTACGAGCGGTCCTGCGTGACGATGACGACCGCACGGTCGAAGCCCGCCTCCTCGAGCACATGCTCGATGGGGACCGAATCGGCTACGCCGCCGTCGACGTATTTGTGCCCGTCTATCTCGACCGGCGGCGTCACCAGCGGCAACGAAGTCGAGGCGCGCACGGCGTCGAGATCGAGCACAGCGCTTTTGACCGGCAGGTACGTGGCGGTTCCAAAGAGCATGTCCGTCGCGACGGCGTACATCTCGATGGGGCTCGCGTCGAACGTCTCGTTGTCAAAGGGATCCAGGCGGTCCTGGACATCGTTGAAGATAAAGTCGTAGCCGACGATAGAGCCCGTGGATGCAAACGATGCGGCGCCCATGAAGCGGTTGTCATTGCAGAAAGCCAGGTTGATGCGGTTGGCACGGCCGATCTGGTGCGACTTATAGTTCACGCCGTTGAGGGTGCCGGCCGATACACCGTAGACAGCCGGAATCTCGACGCCGGCCTCCATGAGAACGTCGAGCACGCCCGCGGTAAACTGCCCGCGAAAACTACCGCCCTCCAGGACGAGCGCGACCTTTCCGGCGTTCTTTGCCTTATCTTCTGCAGTCATATCGACCTCCTGCGATTGCGTTTTGGCTTTCTTCTACCCAGTTTTGGGATGGCGAGAGCGCAGGTTTTTTGAGGCGGCAAGTGAAGCGGAAAGTGTGTCCCAGTTTGAGGCGAGATTCCGGGATGCGCTTTCCGCTTGGACCGCCGCTGGGAAAGCGCGTCCCGTTCTGAGCGCGGATTCCGGGATGAACTTTCCGCCTGGGCCGCCATTGGGAAAGCACGTCCCACTCTGCGTCACTGAGGCGTTTTCTTTACGCTCGCGCCCTGCACAGAGTTCGATTCTCCGCGGTGCGGACCAGAAATAAAAAGGCAGGTAGATATGAGTATCTACCTGCCTGTTGCTTATGGTGGAGGCGCGGAGAATCGAACTCCGGTCCACGAAAGCCCCCTGATTGGCATCTCCAAGCTCAGTCGCTGGTTTAGTCTCGGACGCTTTGCGCGCAGCGACACGCTCGCGGCATCCCAACCGGTTCGGTCTTAGCCCGCGCCATACCGATTACGTGCGCGGGAGCATTCCCCTAAAATGACGTCGCGCCGGTGACGGGGAAATCACCGGGTTGACGCGCCGCTATAAATTAAGCAGCGAGAGCCATAGGCTCAAAAGAAGAGTTGTTGTCAATTCAATTTGACGGTACCCCTGTTTAACGAGGCGAGGAGACCTCGGCTTGCTTCCTCTCTCAGAGCTATCGTGTCGAAACCAGTCGCCCCCGAATGTCGGGAAAGTCTGGATGGTATCGGGCCTACAAACACCCGATAACCGTCGACTTTTCAAGGAACATACGGGGCGAGCCCCGCTTGTGATGAGTTATCTTACCACGTTCTGAAAGCAGGCAGCTGTTCTATGCACGAGCTGTGAAGACCCCAACGTGCGCCGCACTTCGCACTTTTGCTACCGATCGCGTCACGTATATTTTCGCCAAGCAAAATTGACCCGTCGAAAGGACCGTTATGGATACCAAGCAGCAACTCGTCGATGCCCTCGCAGGCCTGGGCTCAACCATTACCGAAGCTATGGATGTCATCGAAGGCTTTGTCCCCTGCGGACATCCAGCCCTCACGGTTTCGAACGCCCTTGTTGCGCTGGACGCTGACGATGATGCAGCTCTCGCCCAGCAGCTTGAGACCGTCGAGGGCTTTATCGACCACGTGAGTGAGAACCGCGGCGTGGCCGCCTACCACGGCATCGAGGTCGAGCTCGCGGGTCCCAAAGCCGATCTGTTCGCAGCAATCCGCGAGGTAGGCGCCCTTATGCAGACCGCAGGCGTCAAGAACACCCAGGTCAATGAGTGGGTCTACCGCAGTCTGGCAGCACTCGACAGCTCCGACGAAAAGGCCGCCGAAAAGCTCGCAGAAAGTCCCGCCATCAAGGCCGAGCTTTTGTAAATAGCAGACGCGGGCCCCTTGGCGCATCGTCGTCCAAGAGGCCCGCAAACAGTTCGCGTCAACCGATAGCCGCGCCGCCGCGTTCGACCAAAGCCAGAATCGGCATCATTTGACGAGGTGTCTTTGCTGCAAGATCGGCATGTTCGAGCAGCTTGCGATCGTTAGTTACCAAGTAATCAACCTGGGCGCGTTTGCATGCGGCGAGTACCAAGTTGTCCTCGTAATCGCGATGGAGCGTCAGATATTTGTCGGCTAGCCACAGATCGGATGCATCAGCGCCCACGGCTGTGGCGTTTTCGGTCATGTTCCGAACAAATGCCAGTGCCGCATCGCCAATCGCGCGGGCAGAAGCCTCGTCGAGCGCTCCCCCGCTGGCAAGAACGCTACGCTTCAGCTCATGTTGGACAACGTACAGCACGTCCTTGGCGATATGCACCGGAAAGAACAGCAATGCCCCCGTCTCCGCCGCCTGCCCAATAAACGCACGCGCGGCAAGCGACTCGGCATGGTCGACGCAAAACGAATCAACCCATACGTTGGCGTCCACCATTATTTTGAGGGGAGACCCGCTCACAGGATCATCCCCTTTTGGCGATAGCGCTCGTCCATGGCTTCGGAATAGATTGCGTCCCAATCGCGATCGTCGAACACGGACGACGTAGCGATGCCCAAATCTGCATAAAGCCGGTCTGCCGCTGCCCACGACGCGGCGAACGGCGTATCGGGCGCGACGGTCTGCTGCCGGTCGTCGACGGCCGCAAGCACTTCCTCGCACTGCCCGCCACCCTGTGCGACCTTGGCCACGACCTTTTTGATGAGCTCGGGCAGTGACCTGCCCGAAAGCTGCAGCGCTTCCTCGGCACGGTTCTTGACCTGGCGATCTACGCGAACGTTCACCTGCGCCATGCTGCCAACGGTAGCCATTTCAACCTCACCTTCAGCATTTACTAGCATTGCTAGCACAAGCATATATCCGTGCTAGCCTCTCGTCAAACAAAAGAAGGCCTGCACTCTGGCGGCTGCGGTGCCGCCCGAATGCAGGCCATATACTCAATCGAAAACGCTAATGCAGGTAAGCCTTCGCGTTGCTCAGGCTGTAGGCGATCGTCGAGCCGTTGTGCAGCAGTGACGATGCCTGCGGGGTAATCGCGCCGGTAATACCCAATGCCAACAGCGCCGAGTTGGTGAGCATCACCTTGGAATACGAACTCGACAGACGGTCGATAAGCCCCTGACTCATGCGGCGCAGGCGCACGATTGCGGCCAGATCCGTATCGGTCAGGATGATATCGGCGACCTCCTTGGCGATGTCGCTTCCACCGCCCATGGCCAGACCCACATCGGCCAGACCCAGCGCCGGTGAGTCGTTGACGCCGTCGCCCACCATGGCAACGTGGCGCCCCTCGCACTTAATGCGCTCCACATACGCGTACTTGTCCTCGGGCAGCAGCTCGGCCTTAAACTCGTCGACACCTGCCTCGCGAGCAATGCGCTCGGCCGTGCGCTCCGAGTCGCCCGTGAGCATGACCACGTGCTTAACGCCCAACGCGTGCAAGTCGGCGATGGCCTCGCGGACCCCGGGCTTAAGCGGGTCCTCGATACCGAGCACGCCCACAACGGTGCCGTCGACCGCCAGATACAGCGGCGACAGGCCCTGCATCTGGGACTCGATGCGCTCCTTTATGTCGGACTCGAGCTGCGCGCCCTCATCCTCAAACACAAAGTGTGCCGAGCCGATAATCGCGCGACGTCCTTCGATGGACGAAGCGATGCCGTGTGCCACGATGTACTCGACGGCAGCATGGCGCTCGCGGTGCTCGAGCCCGCGCTCGCGGGCGGCGTTGACCACGGCACGCGCCACCGGATGCGGGAAATGCTCCTCCAAGCAAGCGGAAAGGCGCAGGACCTCATCCTCGCTCCAGTCGTCGGTCGTGAGCACGCAAGCTAGGCGCGGCTGGGCCTCGGTCAGCGTACCGGTCTTGTCAAAGACAATGGTATCGGCCTTGGCAAACGACTCAAAGTACTTGGCGCCCTTCACCATCACCCCCATCTTGGCAGCATCGCTCATGGCGGTCATGACGGCAACGGAACCCGTGAGCTTGAGTGCGCACGAATAGTCGACCATCAGTGCCGCCGAGGTCTTGATGAGGCTGCGGGTGGTAAGCGCAACCAGGCCCGCGAGCAGGAAGTTCCACGGGACGATCTTGTTGGCAAGGTCCTCCATATGCGACTGACCCTCGGACTTGAGCGAGTCGGCCGTCTGCACGAGCGAGACAATCGAGCGCAGCTTGGTCTGCGCCGTGTTGGCGCGCACGCGCACCAAGATGCTGCCGTCTTCCACGACGGTGCCGGCGAACACGTCGTCGCCCGCGCTGCGCTCGACGGCCAGCGGCTCGCCGGTCAGGGTCGCCTGGTTGACCATAGCGCTCCCCCGCTCGACCACGCCGTCGATGCAGATAGACATGCCGGTGCGCACGGCGACCAGATCGCCGGGCTCAAGCTCGGTCGCGGCAACGCTTACCTCAGTGTCGCCGACGACCTTTTGCGCCTTGTCGGGCACATCGAGCAGCGAGTTGATGAGCTCGTTTTCGCTCATGGCGCGGGTGTAGTCCTCAAGCAGCTCGCCCACGTTGAGCAGGAACATCGTCTGACCCGCGGTGTCGGCATCACGCTTGACGAACGAAATGCCGATGGCCGAAGCGTCGAGCACGGGAACGGTCAGGCGCGGCTGAGCCAGCTCATGAAGGGCAGCGCGCAAAAATGCCATGTAACCGGCCACGACAAACACCGCACGCAGAGGCGTCGGCAAGAACCAGCGGCGCGCGTAGTGGGCGCCGATAAGTGTCGCCAGATCCATGACAAGCTTGTGCTTGCGTGGCTCAAGCTGCATCACGTAACCCGTCTTTGCGTCGGCAATGGCCTGGGCATCGAGCGCACCCAAGGCGTCGAGCACGCTCGCGCGGCGCGGCTCGTCGTATTCCAGCGCCATCTGGCCAATGCGGCCATACACGCGCACCTTGCGCACGCCGTCGATATCGCCGCTGAGCTTAAGAAGTGCATCGAGATCGCTCTCTGGCACAGGACCCGCCAATTGAAGACGGGTCCTGCCGGGGATCTCGCTAATAATCGAGAATCTCATAGTTTGTGCCTGGGGGCGTTACTCGGCTGCCTCGTCAGCAGCGGCCTCGCTCTGGGTGATGTATGCCGCCTCGGCAACCATGTCGTCGACATTAGCCTTGGCCTGCTCGACCATGTCCTGGTAGCAGTTCTTGACGCGCATGCCGCACGCGATGCCCTGCACGCAGGCATTCTTTACCGGAGCGCTGGTGAGCAGCTTGATGCCGGCCGTACCAAGCAGAAAACCGCCACCGACAAGCAGGGTGTTAAACGTCGACTTCTTCATGTTGCTTCTCCCTTTTGCCGCATTGGACGCGGCATGGTGCTTCAGCACCCGAGTAAACAAGTTTGCTCGAGCACGCTTTTGAAATATCTCAATTTTATCTAACTATCTAGGTCAGCCATGGCTAACCTTTTGAAAATTAACGATGCGGAGTAACCGATTGTCAATGTGAGAAAGGGACTGTCCCTTTGCCCCTTCTTACAACTGCCAGGTAGCTGCTTCCTTTTGCAGCGCCACCATGCGGGCGAATTCTCCACCTGCCGCCTTGAGCTGCGCCGGAGTGCCCTGCTCGGCAACCACACCATCCTTGAGTACAACGATTTTGTCGGCATTTTCCACCGTACGCATACGGTGGGCAATAACGATAACCGTCTTACCTGCAAGCAGACGGGAGAGCGCCTGCTGAACCACGGTCTCGTTCTCCACATCCAAACTCGCCGTCGCCTCGTCCAGCAACACGATCGGCGCGTCTTTGAGCAGCGCGCGGGCGATAGAGATGCGCTGGCGCTCACCGCCGGACAGCTTGGAGCCGTTCTCGCCGATCATGGTGTTGTAGCCCTGCGGCATGCGGCTCACAAACTCGTCGCAGTTGGCGGCACGCGCAGCCGCAAGCACTTGCTCATCGGTGGCGCCACGACGCCCGAGGCGGATGTTTCCCATCACCGTGTCGTCAAAGAGCAGCACGTCTTGGAACACAATGGCGTAGTCGCGCAGCAGCACCTCGGGATCCACGCTCGCAACATCCACGCCACCCACGGTGACCGTGCCTTCGGTGGCGTCCCAAAAGCGCGCAGCCAGGCGGCTCACCGTAGACTTGCCGGAACCCGAAGGACCGACCAGTGCCGTAACTTCGCCTTCCTTGGCGGTAAAGCTCACGTCGGTAAGAACTTTCTCGCCGGCGCGGCCGTCCTCGCCCGCACCATAGCCAAATGCCACGTGATCGAACACCACATCGTGGCCCACGGGCTCAAATTTCTCGCTGCCCCGCGCCACGGGCTCTTCCATGATGGAACGCATGCGCTTGGCCGACGACTCGGCGGCAAACAGCTCGGACATCAGCATCAGCGCCTGATCAAAGGGCGCATAGATGCGGCTCACCATAAGCAGGAAGGCAAACATCACCAAAAAGTCGACCTGGCCGGAGGCGACCATCGCAGCGCCCGTGACCAACGTGGTGGCAATCCCCAGGCGCAGGATGGCAAAGGCGGAGTTGACCAAAAGCCCATTGGCGAGCTCGCCCTTGGTGGTCTCGCGCTCCTCGGCATCGATCACGACGTTGAGCCCCTCAAGATAATGAGCCTCCTGGTTGGTGGCGCGGATCTCGCGCACGCAGTCGAGCGTCTCCTGGATCGCCTCGGTAACCTTGACCTTCTCGGCACGCACATGGTCGAACACCGGGGTCATGGGGCCGCGTGTCAGATACAGCACGGCAAAGGCCACGGGCACGCTCCAAAACGCCGCAATCGCCAGCTGCCAGCAAAAGAACAGTGACGCCACGAACACGATGGCACTTGCGATGATGGCACCCCAAAGCTCTCCCAGCACGTGGCTGTAGGCGTGCTCCATGGCCTGGACGTCGCCCATGATGGTCTCGGTTAAATCGGCCAGATCACGACGGCCAAAAAACGACAGCGGCAGCTTGCGCAAGCGCTCGGCGATCTCCATACGCTGCTTGCCGCACTCCTCGTAAAAGATGCAGTAGGTGTAGTAATACTGCTGCCAGTTAGAGGCAAAGAGCAACACGAAAAAGACCAGGAGGCCGCCCACAATCGGCAGGGCATCCGGCAGGTCAGCCCCGCTGGCGAGATGTTCGACAAAACCGGCCATGACCAGGAACAAAAAGCCCATGCCGGCCATGGTCACAAGATTGGTGAGCGTGGTCCAGAAAATGCCGCGTTTTACGCCGGCGACGCCTTTATCGGATAGGAAATACTTCTTTTGGAATGAGGCGAACATTTAGGCCTCGCCTCCCTTCGTGACGGCGGCATCCGCGGTCGCTGCAGTGATTTTCCAGCTCGCGGCCTGTTCGTATTCAGCCCACATCTTGGCGTATAGACCCTTTTGGGACAGCAGCTCGGCATGGGTGCCGGCCTCCTGCACGCTACCTTGGTTGAGCACCACGATCTTGTCGGCCCCCACTACAGTCGAGAGTCGGTGCGCAATCATAATGACCGTGCGACCCGCCGCCAGCTTGCTAAAGGCGCGCTGGATGAGCGCCTCGTTCTCGGGGTCGGCAAACGCCGTGGCCTCATCGAGCACCACGATAGGCGCGTCTTTAAGGATCGCGCGGGCGAGTGCTACGCGCTGCACCTCGCCGCCCGAAAGATATGCCCCTCCAGCACCGAGCATGGTGTTAATACCCTGCGGGAGCTTGGCCACAATGTCGTCGCACTGAGCTGCGGAGAGGGCCGCACGCACTTCGTCGTCAGTGGCCGTGGGCTTGGAGGCACGCACGTTATCGGCAAGTGTTTGCCGGAACAGCTGGTTGGTCTGGAACACGAAGGCGACCTGGTCCATGAGCTCGTGCGGATCCATGTCGCGAACGTCTACGCCGCCCACAAGCACGCGACCCGAGGAAACATCCCAAAAACGCGGGATCAGGCTTGCGCAGGTTGACTTACCGCCGCCCGAGGGACCAACCAACGCAAGGGTGCTGCCTGCGGGAACGCTAAAGCTCACATGATCGACAGCAGGCGCTTCGGCACCCTCGTAGGTAAAGCTCACGTCCTCAAAGCGCACATCGCAGCCAGCAGGGTGCTTGGGCAGGGCGGGCACGGAGAGCTGCTTGGAATCCATAACGCTTCGGATGCGCGCCAGCGAATCGGCACTCATCTGAGACGCCTCGCCCACAAACATGAGCTTGGTCATGGCCGTCGGCACCACGGCCGAAAAGATCGCGTAAAACGTAAAGTTGACCATAAAGCGCGCAAAGTCCGTCTCGCCCGGTGCCAGCAGCAACGCCACGGGCAAAAGAAATGCCACAAGACCGTTGAGCGCGGTAAGGTTGAGCACCTGCGGACCTCGGCAAAACGTGCCCGCATAGTTTTGCGCCATGTCGGCGTATTCGGCGATCGCATCGTGGAACGCCTTAAAGGAGTAGACCGTCTGCTGAAACACCTTGACCACGGGGATGCCGCGTACGTATTCAGTGCCGGTCTTGTTCATCTTGACCAGCGCGCCCATGTAGGCCTTCATGAACTCGGCGCCTTTGCCGCTCATCATGGTGGCCATGGCGCAAAACGAAACGATGACCGAGATTAAGCATGCCGCGCCCAAACGCCAATCGAGGGCGAAAAGCAGCACGAGCAGGCCCACGACCATGGCGGTGGCGCCGGCGATATCGGGCAGCATGTGCGCGAGCAGCGCCTCAGTGGAGGCGGCGCAGCCGTCTACGATACGGCGCAGCTCACCGGTGGCGTGCGTGTCAAAGTAGCCGAGCGGCAGCTTAAGCAGATGCTCGCTCGTAGCCTTGCGGATATTGGACGCGCAGCGAAACGCGGACAGGTGCGTGCACATGAGTCCCACGAAATAGACCACGATGCTCGCCAGGGCAAAACCCACAGCCCACCAACCATACATCGCGATGTCGGTAGCCTCGCTCCAGTTGGGCGCCACGGCGATAAGATCTCGCGCTACAAGCCAGATGCACACGTACGGGCCAAAGCCCAGCAGCTGCGAGAGCGCCGAGAGGGCCATGCCCAAATACGTTAGGAATTTACGTTCACCGGCATATGCAAGCAGCTCGCCGATGCCGCCACCTTCCTTTTTTGATCCCTTTGCCATGAGATTCCCTTCTAACTGCTTGAGAGTTAACCGTAAGAAACTTATCATGGGCGTGTTAGCCAGGGCACACAATTGGGCCAGGCGTGGACGTTTTCGCAAATGAAGGGGACGCTTTTGAAAATGCGGCGGGCAGCAACCGATATAACCGAGCTCTACGCACCGCAGTTTGAGCAGTTTGGTCTGCAGCTTTCCGGCAAGGGCGCCGTCTTTACCGGCGAGGTGGCAAACGATCGGGCACACGGACGCGCATGGATCATGCCTCTCTCCCCCGCCTGCATCGTCATGGAGCATTTCATTACCCCGACGCACGATATGTACCTGGCCGAATACACACCCGAACCGTACGCGTGCGTGAGCGAGGTCAGCGCGCCCACGCTCATGTGCATGCCCAAGGCTGGCATAACGCCTGCGAACCTTAAGCCACTGCGCGGGCCGTGGCCGAACAGCGCGGTGTGCAGCTTTATCCAAGATAGCTGCGGCGAGGAGCTAAGTCCGCTGTTTGCAGGGCAGCTTTATCACTCGCGCTCGGTGCTCTTTTTGCCTGGATTTTTTGACGAACTGGAGCACCGCTATCCCACCGAGTTCGCGGGTATCTTTGAGGCGTTTGCCGAGCCATGGCACGAGGAGGCGACGTCTGTCATCTGCCACACGCTGCGTCGGATTAACGAGGAACGCGCCCGCACCGTAGGCGGACACGTCTATATGCAAGGCATCGTGGAGACCATGGTCGCGGAGCTCGCCTGTTCGCGCGCGGCCCACAAGCAGGCGCAGCAGGCGGCAGACACACGCGCCAGCGTGACCATTGCCGAGGAAGCGACGGCGATGATTGAGTGCGCACTCGACAAAGGCAGGCGTGTGGGTGTCAACGAAGTGGCCGAGAGGCTCTACACAAGCCGCTCCAAGCTATGCGCAACCTTTAAGGCCCAAACTGGCGAGTCCCTGGGCGCCTACATTCGCAGACGCCGTATGGAGCGAGCACAGGACCTTTTGGCCGATAGCGCGCTCACGATAGCGCAGGTGGCAGAGCGTCTAGGCTACCCTCAGCAGGCCGCCTTCGCCCAAGCCTTCAAGCAACACACCGGCACCACCCCCACCGCTTGGCGCTCCCAGCATCAATAAAGAGGCGACAAAGGGACGGCCCATAAGTCCCACAAGCAGGGAAGACCATTTGCAATGTGACAAAGGGACTGCCCCTTTGTCACCCGCACAAAAATGGGCGCGCCAACGGCGCGCCCATTCACTCTATTCCATTCAGCCCCACCTGACCCGAACGGCCGAGTCGTCTGGCCGGGGAAGCCCCGAGTCGCCGGGGTGTTTGCTCCAAATGAGTTCCGCATGCAAAGAAGGCCACTAAATGTGGCCTTCGTCTTGCATAGGACTGTTTGAAATTTGGAGGAAACACCCCGGCGACTCGGGGCTTCCACGGCCTCGCAGCTACGAGAGCGACGTTCTCAGCAACTCGTTGAAGAGCTTCGGGTTGCCCTTGCCGCGGCTCGCCTTCATGCACTGGCCCACCAAAAAGCCGATGACCTTCTGGTTGCCGTCACGATACTGCTGCGCCTGATCGGCACAGTTTGCCAGCACTTCGTCCACGATCGGCTGCAGCGCGCCGGCATCGCTCACCTGACGCATACCACGCTCGTCGACGATCTTGTTGGGGTCGTCACCGGTCTGGGCCATAGCCTCAAAGACCTCGTGCGCTTGGTTGGAGCTGATAGCATCGGTCGCCAGCAGCTTGGCAAGGGCTGCCACCTGAGCCGGCGCGATGCCGGACTCGGCGAGCGACACGCCTGCGCCCTTAAGGTAGGCGATCATCTCGTTCACCAGCAAGTTTGCAACCGTCTGGGCCTCCTTGCCAGCCATACCGGCAGCGGCAGCCTCAAAGAACTCGGCAAACTCCGGGTCGCCGGCAATCTGCTCGGCATCGGCCGCCTTAATACCAAAGTCGGCCTCAAAACGGGCGCGCTTGGCATCGGGCAGCTCGGGAATCTCCCCTCGGCAGCGGTCGATGAACTCGTCGTCCAGATCGAACGGCGCCAGATCGGGGTCGGGGAACAGACGATAGTCGTCGGCCGTCTCCTTGACACGCATGACCACGGTGCGCTTGCGGCTGGGCTCCCAGTGGCGGGTCTCCTGATAGATAATGCCGCCCTCCTCGAGCACCTCGGCCTGGCGGCAAATCTCGTAGGCAAGGCCGTCATGCAGACTCTTAAACGAGTTGAGGTTCTTGAGCTCGGTTTTGGTGCCCAGCTTGGTCTCGCCGCGGCGACGCAGCGACACGTTGCCGTCGCAGCGCATGGAACCCTTCTCCATGGAGCAGTCCGAAATGCCCAGCGTCACAAAGATGCGACGGAGCTTCTCCATAAACAGGCGCGCTTCCTCGGGCGTGCGCAAGTCGGGCTCAGTCACGAGCTCAATCAAAGGCGTGCCGCAGCGGTTGTAGTCGACGAGCGACTCGGCCGCGGCGGTAATGCGGCCCTCGGCACCGCCTACGTGCACCATCTTGGCGGCGTCCTCCTCCATGTGGATGCGCAGGATGCGAATAGGCACCGTGTAGGAACCGTCCTCGCGACGCTCGGGCATCTGCAGGTTAGACGCGTCATAGCTGGCCAGGTGGCCGGCGCGCTGATTGCCCTCGCGCATGGTCGACGTCATGGACGTGGCCAGGCCCTCGGCGTTGGCCGAGGCGCTCGCCAGGCTCTGGGCCTCGGCCTCGCCAAACGCGCAGTCGGGGCGCTCGGCGGCACCGCGACCGGTCACGTCCAGGTCCAGGTGGCCGTACATGGCAAAGGCGACCGGACCCTGCGTGGTCTGGAAGTTCTTGGCCATATCGGGATAAAAGTAGTGCTTGCGGTAGAACATCGAATGGCGCTGGATCTCGCAGTTGGTGGCAAGACCGGCCTTGACGATGCTCTCGATGGCGCGCTTGTTGGGCACCGGCAGGGCGCCGGGCAGGCCCAGGCACACCGGGCACACGTTGGCGTTGGGCTCGTCATCGTGGCTGAGCTTGCAGTTGCAGAACATCTTGGTATCGAGCGCGGTGAGCTCGGTATGGATCTCCAGGCCGATCACGGCCTCCCAATCCTGCAGGACCTCGGAAAGCTCCTTCATTACAGCTCGCCTCCCTTCCCGGCAAAATCGGGCGCGACGGAAAGCGCGGGCGCACCCGTGGCGGTATCGGCAAAGCCGCGCTCCAGGGCGCGAGCAAACGTGAGCAGCTGACGGTCCTTAAAGGCCGGACCAACCAGCTGGGCAGAAACGGGCAGCTGAGTGTCCTTGCCCAGGCCCAGCGGCACCGAGATACCACCGTTGCCGCAAATGTTGAGCGAGATGGTGTACAGGTCCGAAAGGTACATCTGCGTGGGGTCGCTAATCTCGCCAAACTTAAAGGCCGTGCGCGGCGAGGCGGGCATGAGGATGGTGTCCACCTTGGCATACGCGGCGTCGTAGTCCTGCGTGATGAGCGTGCGGGCCTTTTGCGCGGCATAGTAGTACTTGTCGTACACGCCCGAGCTCAGCAGGTAGGCGCCGAGCATCTGACGGCGCTTGGCCTCGGCGCCAAAGCCGTGGGCGCGCGAAAGGGAGCTCTGGTCGGACAGGTTGGCGCAGCCCTCCTCCTGGTAGCCATAGCGAATGCCGTCGAAACGTGCCAGGTTGGAGAACGCCTCGGCCGGGCCGATGACGTAGTAGGCGGCGATGGCGGCGTCCAGGTGCGGCAGGTCGACCTCGACCAGCTCGGCACCCTGGTTCTGCAGCTCCTGGGCGGCGCGCTGAACAGCGGCCTTGACCTCGGGCGTCAGGCCCTCGGCCTCCATAAACGCGGGGATGATGCCCACGCGCTTGCCCTCGATGCTGTCGTTGAGATGTTCGGTAAAGTCGACGGCGCAATCCTGGCTGGTGCAGTCGTACGGATCGTGGCCCGCACCGGTAAGCGCGTTCATGGCCAGCGCGACGTCCTCGACCGTGCGGCCGAAGGGGCCAACCTGGTCGAGCGACGAGCCAAAGGCAACCACGCCGTAACGGCTCACGGCGCCGTACGTGGGCTTAAAGCCCACCACGCCGCACAGCGACGCCGGCTGGCGAATGGAGCCGCCGGTGTCCGAGCCCAGCGAGAGCGCGACCTCGCCCGCGGCGACGGCGGCAGCGGAGCCGCCCGAGGAGCCGCCGGGCACGCGCTCGGTATCCCAGGGGTTGTTGGTGCGGTGGAACGCCGAGCTCTCGGTGGAGCTACCAAAGGCAAACTCGTCCATGTTGGCCTTGCCCATGGGCAGGCAGCCGGCATCGAGCATGCGCTGGACGCAGGTGGCGGTGTAGACGCTCTGGTAGTCCCCGAGCATGCGGGAAGCGCAGGTGGTACGCGTGCCCACGAGGTTCATGTTGTCCTTGATGGCCAGCGGCACGCCCGCGAGCGGGGGCAGCGGCTTGCCTGCGGCACGGTCGGCATCCACGCGCGCAGCGGCCTCGAGCGCAAGCTCGGGCGCCACCTGCAGGAATGCCTGGACCCCGCACTCGCGCGCCTCGATGGCGGCAAGGGAGGCCTGAGCCACCTCGGTAGCGGTAAAGTCACCGGCGGCAACGCCTGCGGCGATCTGGGCAGCGGTAAGGGAATCGAAGCTCTGCGCCATTACTCGCTCTCCCCCTCTCCCAAAATGGACGGCACGCGGAAGTAGCGGTCGCGCGCGCTGCCGGCGTTTTCGAGCGCGACGTCGAGCGGCAGGTCGCGCTCGGGCTTGCGCAGGTCGTCGCCCATCACGTTGGACAGGCTTCCGATGGGATGGAACGTGGGCTCCACGTCGGGCAAGTCATATTGCAAGACGGGCTCGAGCATCTGGACGGCGTCGTTCAGGTAGGACGTCATCTGGGCGAGCTCGTCATCGGTCAGTGCGATCTTTGCGTACTCGGCGATGCCGTGCACATCTTTCTCGCTGAGTGCCATAGGCGCTCCCTTCCGCATAACAGTTAAACCGCTCTAGTATACAGGGCAACGCCGGCTTGGAGCAGGTGCTTTACCTAAATGCAGCGAAAACGTAACGAGGACGGCGGTTGGCAGGGCGCGGGCTGGCGGTTCTGCAGCAAAACCGCACCGTCCATAGCGAAAACCGTCCCACCTGCAACGAAGACCGTCCCGCCCACAACGAAGACCGTCGCGCCCACAACGAAAAGCATCACAACATTCGACGCTTTTCGCCAAAATCGCGATTTTCATCGAATGTTGTGATGGTTTGGAAGTCCCGACCACCACAAAGGTACCTGTCCCCTTTGTGGCGGTTCTGAAGAATGTCTTATGCCGAGGCCTTGGCCTTGCGGCGCTTGCGGACCGCGTGGACCACGATGTCCAGCAGCAACAACACAATGGCTACGACCACGATGAGCACGGCAAACTCGCGCTTGCCCCAGTGGCGGCCGGCCAGCGACTTTTGCTTGTCGACGTCCTTCTTGCTGTACTTGGTGCGCACGCAATGCACCAGCAGGCGGTGGTCGTTCACGCCGTAGGGCGTGCAGGTGACGAGCGTCACCTTGTCGGCGCCGGGCTCGATGGTCAGCGACTCCATCTCCTCGGGCAGCACCACCTCGGAGTCCACCATCTTGTAGGCGAGCGTCTTGTTCATGGTGTGCAGCAGCACCAGGTCGCCGGGCTCCAGCGAGTGGATGTCGTCGAACATGCTCAGGTTGCGCATGCCCGAGTGCGCGGTGAGCACGCAATGCGTCGAGGTGCCGCCCACCGGCAGGCTCGTGCCCTCCAGGTGGCCGACGCCTGCCATAAGGACTTCTTCGCTCGTGCCGTGGTAGATGGGCATGCTCACGTCGATGGAGGGGATCTCGACCCAGCTCATCATGGGGTCGCGGTCAAAGATGAGCTGCTGGGCGTAGGGCTCGATCTGGTCGGCGGGAAGCTCGGTGGCCTCGCCCGCAAGCCGCTCGTTAAAGGAGCGCGCCTGGAGCAGGATGCGTTCGCGCTCCTCGGCAGACAGCGCGTCCACGGTGCTGGAGCAGAAGCTACTTACTGCGAACACGATATATGCCAACTCGGTTGAAATCAAGGTAACACGAAGCTGGTTTGCCGTCGTGGCCATCTGCGAACCAAATAATAAAAAAGGCTAATCAATCCCAAATTTCTGCTTGCTTTTCTCTATGGTCTACCCTATAATAATAGATGTCAAGAGGAAAGGAGGTGGTTCAAATGGAAGAGTTTTTGAAGGACTTGGCAGTAGCCGTGATAAGCAGCTTGGTTACAGTAGCGGCGGAAACGGCAATCCAAGCCCTAAGAGAAAAGACCTCTCACAAAGCCGGGAAGCATTCGAAGAGGTCTTGAGCAGAAGGGGCACCGCGAAGGCGGTGCCCCGTCACCAACGATTTTACACCAGGAGAATCGCGATGAAAACGGTTTTAATCGCAGTTGCGGCGTCATTGGCAACAATCTTTGTAATGAGGTGGCTCAGAAGCAGGAAAGGCGGAAAATGATGGTCTACGATTCGCAAAAGCGCGCCGTATCGGCCTACCGCAAAAAGTCGGTGAAGCAGCTCACCATTCGGTTTTACCCCAACGATGACGACGAGATCATGTACCAGTGGTTAAAGAGTCAGCCGAACACAACCGAGTACCTTAAGAAGCTCGTTGCAACCGACATGGAAAAGCATGCATGAAACGCAGAAAAAGCCCGCACCCATTACAGGGTGCGGGCTTAATTCGTTTAATCGTCAAGTTTCGATACGAGCCAAAACACAGGGACGAAGGGGAACAGAAAGGCCGTAATCAGCACGCCAACTGCAACGCCGACGCCCCAGCAAACTTCATCCTTCATACCAGAAGCTCGTTCACGCGCTTCTGAACGGCATCATAGTTGCTTCCCAGGGCGGAACGGCGAGCATCGCCATCACCGTACTCACCGCGAATCACGGCGCGTGCAAGAGCGTCAATGTCAACGCCATTGGCGCGCTCGTTCACGCGAGCCTGAACATCGTCATAACGGTCTGCGAGGATTGCGCGGCGAGTATCGCCGTTGCCGAAAACCCCGTTAAGAACGTCGCTCGCGAGGTCATCGACGCTCGCTGAAGCAGCGCGATTAATGAGGTTTTGGACATCATCATAGCGCGAACCTAGGCGGTTGCGACGATCGCCCCCATTGCCGTACTCACCACGCATGACGGCGGCAGCAATGTCCGCCGTACTTCCCTGCGGGTCATTGGACGGCGCGGGCGCGGGCGTACCGCCGTTGGGGTTTGCGAACTTCGCCCATGCGGCGGCATCCATATAGGCGATATCAAGGTCGAGAAGGCCGTCGTAACCGTTGATGCGTCCATGGGACGTGTACTGATGAATTGCGCAGGAATCCCACGCACCAAACGCGCCAGATGCGAGCCACGGCGAATCCTGGTATCCAGTCTCGTTGTTGTCGGCGTACTGCGCAACCCAGAGCGCATGATTCGGCGCGATGGCGCTCCAATCCTCTTCTGTGCACACACTGCGACTTATGTACACGATGCAGCGCACGCCTGTAAGCTCATATATTCTGTCGAGGAACTGTTTTGCCTTGTCAGTGCCGATGCGCCCGTAATCCTCGTAATCGAGCATGGGAACGCCGACGCCGAAATAGTTCTTGCAGTTCTCATAGAAGTGGTTTGCCTGCGCGATCGGGTCTTCCTTGTTCAGGAAGTGATAGAAGCCCCAGCACTTACCCATGCTGATTGCCTTCTGAATGAACGGGTCGCACGTGTCGTGCACGATTCCCGTTCCCTCCGTTGCCTTGCAGAAGACGAAATCGTAGTCGATAGCGCCGAGGTCAAGCCCGCGCTGATAGTCAGAAATGTCGATGCCCTTCATAGTCATCGTTTATCACCTCTCAAAGCGTTGAAAGAGCCGAAGCCGACGGCTTTAAGCTCTTCCCTCGTCCATGTCTTGATTGAATTCACCCCATCGTCGGGGTCTCGCATCGCGTAGGTGCCGTCATCGTTTCTGCGCCACAGCATCACGACGTGGCTCCCGTAGTTGCGTTCGCCAAGCGTTCCGCTCACGCCAGCGAAGACGATCCAACCGTCATCGACGTATCCGAGCGCCGTATCGGTGTCCCAAAACGTGTCAACGCGGTCGAAGCCATAGCGGTCATGGAGCAGCTGTGTGAACTTTGCCATGTCGTTCACACGGTCGGTAAGGCACGCTTCGCCAACAAGGCTCGAAAGCAAGTCTGGTGTGACGATGACGCTGTTCTCGTAGCTCAGAGCCATAGCGGCGCACGTGAGCCCACAGCCGTACGTGCCGATGGTTCCGTCGCTGTAGGCGCAAGAAACCCATTGGGGGTCTTTCTGCAAGAAGAGCGGCATATAGCCGCTCTTCTGTGTGCTTGCCTGTTTGTCGATGATGGGTTGTGCGTCTTGCACACCGTCGCTGTAGCCGCGCTCGTAGCTCTTGGCGACGCTTGAGCTGTCGACCTGCATGTGGTCGAGCGCAACGCCAAACCACACCGCAAAGCCGATGGCGATGCCGAGCAGCAAAGCGATTGCGAGTTTCATCCTAGCCGCGCTTCGAGACTTCATCGGTTACCGCCTTCGCACTCGCCGCTTCGGCGTCTGCGTGCTCGAAAATCTTCATGATTGGAAGGCTCGCGATATCGGGGTAAGCCTTGCAAAGGTTTTCGAGGATGCTGGCCACCTCCATTACGATGATCGCCACACATACGACGTACACCGTTACGCCGCCGAAGCCAAGGCCAGCGACGTGAGCGCTCAGAATCTCGATGCACATCGCGAGCAGGATGATAAGCGCCAACACGGCCTTGTGCCCAAGCCCAGTGCGCATCGTGGAGCTCTTGAACTGATGGTTCATGATGGCGGAGATGATGCCGCTAATCATGTCGAACAGCATCAACAGGAACGCGCCAGCGATTGCCCAAATCTGCTGGTCGGTGAACGTGTAGATTGCAGTAAAGTCCATAATCTTTAACCTTCCTGGTCGTTTTTCTTGTCTGCTTCGAGCATCGCCGCCACTGCGTCGCGCCACCGTTTCGGAACGCTCTCAAGCGTTCGTCTGCCGCTCTTCACGGCTTCGTAGTAGATCTTTGCCACCGTTACTCACCGCCTACCAAATCGCCGATTTCGAGCAACGCGGCGTTCGTGTCATCGAGCGCGGCGTTGGTTGCCTTGAGCTGCGCCATGAGCGCGTCGATTCGCTCGGCGTCGGTAAGCCCGTCATCCTCGTGCGCTTCCCACAGCTCGTCGAACGCCGCCATCACCTCATCAACGGTCGGCACGCCGACTTGGACGAAATGAAGCTCGTCGGCCTTATAAAACTCGATTGACTTCTCAGCATCGGGGCCGTTATCTGCAACGTCCTTCTCGATGTTCTTGCGAAGCCAAACGTCGGCGCACGCGCCGTCCGCGCGGGCTTCGATGAGCACCGCGTCAGGCTGTGTGGCGGACACTGTCTGATAGCTCATGTCTCTTCCTCTCTGCGGCGCTCACGTGCCGCTTTGCTTGTTTGATAGTCTTGTCGAATCCGTTGCTCGCAACCAAGGCGAGCGAATCTGTGTTTCTAAACCATCCCCAATAGCTGCACACGCGCCTAGCGCGCCCAAGCGTCGGACTTCGCCGGTATTTGCGGAAAGCTCGGCACGCGCGTAGGAAGAGCGTCGGTCGCAGCGTCACGCGATTGCGGCGAACCGTGAAGCCAACGACGTCAACGGGCTCCTGGTCGCCAACTCGACAGACCTTCCACGGCTTGACGTGAAGGCCGAAGTCCTTGAGCAGCAGCCTTTGCAGCTGCCGCGCTGCACTTCGCAAGTTGCGCTTGTCTTGGCTGAACAGGTAGATGTCGTCGGCGTACCAGAGCTGATGCGTAACCATTGGGACGCCGCAACCTCTTCGAACCTTGCGCATGTCTTCCACGGCGTGATAGCCGAACGAAAGAACAAACTGCGCCATCCGCAGGCTGAAATAGCTGCCGATCTCCAGCCCGCCGCCGTAGGTTGCGAGCAGCGTTTCGCACAGGTACAGCACGTCGGGGCTTCGCACGTATCGGCGAAGCATCCGCATGACCACATCGGCCTTGATGGACGGGTAGCACTTGCGAACGTCGAGATGGACGAAGTAACCGCCCTCTTGAACCCAGCGACTCACGGCGTTCGCAGCCATCAGCTGGCCTTTTCCCTTCACGCTGGAAACCTGCCAGAAGCCAACCTTCGCGCGCAGCAGCCGGCTTAGCGCTTCGATGGCCACGTAGTCGCAAACCTGCTGCTTGACGCTTTCGACTCCGATGATGCGCAGCTTGCCGTTTGTCGGTTCGCGGTGCCTGTAGCGCTTGATGGGCCGAAGCGCGAGCGTGCGCGATGCGATTTCGCTCTCGATTTCTGCAATAAGCGACTCGGCGCTGCCGTGCTCGTCGGGTACGCGCCACGCGTTCTTCTTGCCAGCGGGCGCGGCGAGCCACGATTCGTAGGCTCTACCAATAATGGCTCCGTCGATGCGGAGCCCTTTGCAATAACTCTTCAATTGTTCAGACCGTTCTCTCTGGATGCTGTCTGAGAGGTCGCCGACACGGCTACTGTCCCAGTGGTCTTAAAGCCATTTCAGTCAGTTGACCCAGGCCAATGCCCGCTCGTTGCCAGCACGGCGGGTAGTCGCGGCGGAAGTGTTCAGCTGGTTGTTAGTTTTTTCCAGATAGGCGCGAGCCGATGTTCCACCTGGTGTTGCCGGTGCCGTTGTTGCCGTTGACGTACCAAAGGCCAGCATTGCCCCTGTTCCTCAAGTTGCCGAGAGAAAGCCAAGAGAACATGACAGCCCGCGCGCCGCGAATCCCTGTTTTGTCTGCAGAAGGGGGCTTACGCCCCCTCGCGGCTTACGCCGCTTCACCCCTTGAGCGACCATTTGCAGAGCGGCGCGAGCCGAAGGCCCACCGGGTGATGCCGGTGCCGTTGTCGCCGTGGACGTACCAAAGGCCAGCAACGCCCCGGTTCCCCAAGTAGCCGAGAGAAAGCCACTCTCGCCATCCGACGGTGGTGTCCGCGACCTTGTAGTTGCCGTCGCAGATGCCGACGGACGTTGACGCGCCCGTTCCCTGCTGCATCATCAGGCCGCTGGCGGTCTTCGGGTAAAGGCCATAGTTCCAGCCTTCACCAGCAGGGCCAGGGAATGCGCCGATGCTAAGCGCCGAATCGGGCATGCTGCCAGACTTCTCGTTCTTGGTGTCGGGGTTGACCCAGACGACGGTGCCGCTGCCTGTGTATTCGATGAGAACATTGCCAAGAACCTCATACATACCCAAGCCAAGCTCGATGCCCTGGATGACGAACGGCTGTTTGGAATCGGTGCAGCTCGTCGGCGAACCATCTCCCTCAACCATGTCGCATGCGCCAGCGTTCCACGGAGCAGTAGCGAGCTGGTAGGTGGTAGCGGTATTGAACGGCTTCGCAACATCGAAGTAGATCGCGACGTTCGAAGCATCGACAGCCACCTTCTTGATGACCTTCGCGCCGTCGAAGATGTCGCAGTTATAGCTATAGCCACGGTCGGCGCTGTCCCCCGTGTGCGTGCCGAGCATCATCGCCGAGCCTACGAGAACCTGGTCGGCCTTGTCCTTGGCGATTACGACGCGCGTGGTGTTGCTCTCGGCAACGGTTGGCGCGGTGGTCACATCGTAGGCCGTGCATCCAGTGAAGATACTCTGGCTATTTTTGGTAGCGTACTTGAGCAAGAACATCGCCTTCACGTACCAGTCATCGGCGGCGACCTTGAGCGCGTCGCCTGTGGTGGCCGTCTTCATGAGCGAAACGCCGCCGTCGTGGCTCACGCTGCGCGTCTTGACGGGCGCGCCGCTCACGCTGCGCGGTTTGCCGTCCACATCGACCGACAGGGCGTATTTCGCGTAAAGCATATAAGGGCGCTGAGCGCCGTTCGGCAGCAGCGCGGCGGGCTGGCGCTTCATGCCAGGGTGACACGTGTCGGAAACCGCGAGGTTCACCGCATCGTCGGTCTCGGTCTCAAGTGTGTAGAGAACGGGCGTCAGAATCCATGTGTCATCCTTGCGACTAAAACGGCCATCGCCGTTGATCGCCGTGACATAGGGCATGCCATCGGCATCCACGCCACCGTTCACCTCGAAGAAGAGAAACGCACCGTGACCGACGTACGGGTCTACCGCCGCGCGACCGATGACGCCAGGCTGCGGGTTGGCGATGCCAGCGTTCGCGCCTGTCTTCGTGCAGGCAGTAGAGCTGCCTTTCGGAATGCTGACGCCATAATTCTTTCCATCGCGCATCTTTGCGAGCCATGCGGCAATGCTCGCGTTCGTATAGCGTCCAATTTCCTCATTAAAAATGGGGACTGTCGAAGCCCCCATGGATTCGAGCGCGATTGCCACGCGCTCAAGTGTTTCGTGGTCTGCAATGTGCGTCTTCGCCATGCCTAATCCTCCGTGTCCACTAGTGTGATGTACTCGGTATCGCCCACGGTGTCGTAGGCAAGATAGATGCGCTTGTCGGGGCTGATTGAGCCGCGAGCTTCCTCGGCGGCCTTGCGCGCATCTGCCGCCGCTTCGTCGGCGCTGTCCTTCGATGCGGTTGCGGCGTTGGTCGCCGTCTTCGCGGCATCGGTTGCCGCGTCGGCGTTCGCTTTGGCGGTGTTGGCGGCTGTGGTGGCGGCGTTCGCACTTTTAGTCGCGGCGTTGGCCTTACTAGTGGCCGTGTTGGCTGCTTCGGTCGCGCTCTTGCAGATGTTCACAGCGGCGGTGGCATTGTTGACGGCGGTAGTCGCGTCGGTTGCGGCCTTCTCGCCCTTCAAAACGGCTGTTTCGGCTCGTTTCTCAAGTTCCTCGACGGCGTTGTCCCAAGATTGCGCGGGCGCGTTGCCTTCGCGGGCGTCGCGCATGATGTCGAGCGCGAAACGCTCGGTCTGCACTGTCTGCGAGCCTTTTACGAACTCGAAATATGCTTCGTCGGTGTAGCCAGGGACACATGCGAGCTTGCTTTCCTCGCAGACGTGCGTTACGGCGTTGCCCGAAACGGTTGCTGTTCCCTTGTAGTAGTGGATACGATCAGGCAAACGCGCAACAAGGTAGGCCGTATAGCCCGAAAGTGCGAACTCTGCGCCGTTGTCGTAGACGAGCGCCTTGATGGTGGTGCCGCCGCTCTCGCCCTGCGCGATACGGATGCAGTTGTTCCCGCATCCTCGCTTGTCGATGTCAAGCTCGATTGTCTGCGTGTTCATTTCTCTTCACCGCCAATGTTAAGAGCTCGAAGCTTCTCAAGCGCGGCCATAAACGCCCCAATCGGGTCAACTTGCGTTTCGGTTTCATCAGCGGAAGCCGTTGCGACCGATGGGTTTACAATTTCCGCGAGTGCATCGAAACACGCGACTGTCGCGGAAGTTCGCTCATCCACGTATGAAGGCAGAACCAGGGTGATGCCGCTATCGTTCGAGAACGTCTGAGGTTCAACAACGTCGACCGCCTTGACAATGGAGCGAGTTCCGTCGTCGTATTCAGCGACGAACACGATGCCCGCTTCCTCTCCTTTTTGCAGCTGCTCCTTATCGAAACTCTGCAACATGTTCTCAATGTTTCCGACAGGATCATGAGCCCAGTATCTAACGATTTTCGCCATGCGCATTCCTTTCTATCCGGTTCCGACGGTGCTGTAGCCAACGAGGATGCCGTTGATGTATCTCAACTGCATCGTTCCGTAGTGCCATCCAACCGTTCCGTTGCCTGCATCGTGGAGCTCGGAGATGAGCGGTTGGTTGATGTTTCCAGTCCATCCCTGAGTTGTCGTTACGCTCGTGTTAGAGCTTGAAGCCGTCGATATTCTCGGAGACGATATGCGCACGATGCCTTCGGCTTGCAGTTGAAGGCCGTACATCAGCTCTCCCGTTGATGTGTTCCTGGCAGAGCTCGAATAGTCGATATATCCAACGCTTCTCGTCTTGTTGTTGTCGGTCCTGTATCCGTTCATCTGCCCAACGGAATTCAACATCGTGTAATAGTTGCTATATCCACAGCGAAAAGTGCCATTCGCCGTGATGTTGTTCGCTGTCATGTAGTTCGTCGAGAACGCGCCGGTTTTTAGGTTCCAGCTGTTCCGCATAGTTGCATCGGCGATGATTCCAGCAGACATATACGACGCGTTGATGTACACAAGGCCGTTCTTCATGAAAACGCCCTGCGTCTTGCCGTTGTTCGTCAGGAGGTTGAACACCTTGTTCTGCGTCCACGCATCGTCGTAGTCGCTCAAAAGCCCCTGCGCCGTCGCTTTGGCCTTCGATTGCTCGATGATGCTCTTCGCGTAGTACGCCGCCGAGTGATACGCGTTGATCGCGCTCGCATAGGTGCTGTAGGCGCTCTTATAATCGACCATCGCAGTCTTGAGCTCATCCGCAGTTTTGCAGGCGAGCACAATGTCAATGCAATCTTTCAGGTTGTCGTACGCCTGATTCTCTCCAAATGCGGCATCGTATTTCGGCACCAAAACGTTCAGTTTGAATTGCTCGTTGAGCGAAGTGCTCGTGGTTAGAATGCTGTACTCGCTCGAAAGGTCGGATTGCTCCTTCTCGATCGTTTGCAGAATCTTGTTGACGGCGGCTTTCTCGGCTTCAGTCACCACGCCGTCGCTCGCGAGGTTGTTGACGGTTCCGTCGAGGTTGTTGATCGATGTCTTTAGCTCCGATAGCGACTTGTCGGTCTCGCCAAGGTTGTCGGTCAACTCCTTGAGCGCATCGCCTGTGGCGGTGCCAAGGCTTTTGATGTCGCTTGCGTTGTTGCTCGCCCTATTGTCGAGGTCGTTCACAACGCCTTCGAGCGTCCAACCGTTATCGCCATAGTTCACGTCACCTGGCGAAAGCTGAAACTCGCCCGTGTCGAAGTTCCAAAAGTTCTTTCCCTTCTCGTCGGTGAGCAAGCCAGCGCGAACGCGGTCGGCGTGCATGGTTCCGACGTTGATGCAGTCGGCGTTGACGCTTTGGCCCGTGATGAACGTTGTCCAAGCCCACTCGCCGTTGGCGGTGAGCGAAGATGCCAGGCGGATACCCATGCCGTTGATGTTAACCGCCCACATGTTGGACGTCGTTTTGACTGGCGTGCCCGTCTCGGGGTTCAGCGCAACATTGCTGAAAATCTGTCCAAGCTCGAAAGATTCGACTTTGTACGTGCCCGCGGCGTTGAATTGCTTGTTGAGGGCTGATTGTAAAAGCTGCAACCAGCCGACGGAGGGATTCGCCACGGCATCAAAGTTCGCCCGAGAAGCCGCGCCTGATTTCAGCGCATCCGCGACCGTCTCCCACATGTCGGTGAGCGCATCGATCAGGTTGCCGAATGTCACCGTGGTATCGGCGGTCACCAAATCGCGCTCAATCTGCGAGACGCGCCCCTTAAGGCGTATCCCGCTCTCGGCGAACTGTTTGTCGATGATTGCAACGCAATCGCCGAGCGTCACACCTTCCCATGAGCGACCGTAGGCGTGCAGATCGAGCACGTTGGCTTCATACGAAACCGTAGGTTCCTTTACGGTTTCGAGGTAATCTTGCGTCTCCTTCAAAAGCTGAGCGGCGTCCTCGCATTGCTCGTTGACGTACGTATCAACGGCCGGCAAGATTCCGCCGCTTCCATCAGGATGACCCCAAACCTTGGTGGCTTCTGCATCCTCTATATAGTCCTTGCCGCCGTTGATGTCGCCGAACGTCAGGCGGCGACCGTAGCCGCCTGCGTCGGTTTCAACACCCTTGCCGTAGCCGTAGACGCGTGTCTTTGGGTTAGCACTGCCGACGGTGCGCTTTATGTCAACGATGTCCTTAGTCCACGTGAAGCGTTTAGGGCTGCCTTGGTCGCCACGCGAAGCCCGCACGCCGATGTAGCGATGCGTGACCTTAACGCCGTCGGTCTCGATGCGCGTCTCAAGCTCGCCGCCCCATGTCGCGATGAGGTCGGTCAACGCCGCCCGTACGCTCGTATGGTAGAACGTATGCGATGCACTGGCCTTGAGGTCGCATGTTCCGACTTCCCAGCGCGTGCCGCCCAAGATGGACGTGAGCGCTTCGGCCACGCCGCCGCTAGGCCGCTTATCTTCTATATAGTCATCGAGCAACTCGGCGATGGAGTTTATGCAGACGGCTTCGCAGTAGGTCTTGCCGCTTTCGTTGTGAACCTGAGAGACCTCATCGACAAGATGCTCGTGCGCATTGCCTTGACGGTCTACCCAAACGACACGCTGGCCCTTGGAAAGCTCGCGACCGCACGTGATCTTAAGCTCATCGGTTCCGTCGAGCGCTTCGGTGTGTGTTGCGGCAGTGTAAGCCAAGCGCCCCATGTTCTCACCCCAGCGGTCGAACAGGGTAAAGCCGATGCGCGAGATTAAAGCCATCGTTCCTCCCATTCGATAGTTGCTGTGCCGCCTGTAATCTTCAAGTGAGCGCGGCCATTTATCTCGAAGAAATCGCTCATGATGTTGAGTGCCGCGACCGAGCCGTTCACCGTGGCTTGCTCCGTTGCGAAATCGAGCCGAACAATGCTGTCAGCCGTCAATGCCTGAACCACCTCAACGAACTCGCCCGTATCGGTGTTGGTGATACGCCAAGAGCTGCAAGCACCAGGCTTCGCCGTCACTCTCATCGGTGCTGGCAGCGTGCCGCCGACGGCGAACGCCGCTGAACCGCTCACTTCGATGCGTCGGCTTTGGCCGCGATAGTCCGGGTCGCCGATGTGGAACGTCACCGTGCAGCTCGGGCAATCGTCGGTTATCTCATCTAGGTCGGTGCTTCCGCTGACGATAGCCATAAGGTGTCGCGTCGGATCGTCTGGCAGAAACAGCGGCGCGGGCTCGTCAGTCCAGAGCCTTGCCGCAAGTTTGTGGCGGGCTTCCGCTACGTCGCGGCGATGCTCTGTGCGCAGCCACATATCGACCGAGAGGTCGTAGCCATCGCGCTTGACCGTTTTGAAAACCTCGCCGTGCCGCCCCGGCACATCTTCGAACGTCGCATCGACGCTCGCCATGACAGGGCGGCGAATTTTACAGTAAACCAGGCTCGAAAGGTCATGGCCGTTGAACACGATGCTGTCGGTCTGGTTGCGCTTGCGGTTACGCTCCAACGGTCACTCCCTTCTGCTTAAGGCGGCTTGCGATGCCAGCGCCTATTTGCTGACCTGTGGCGTAGGCGTCCATCTTGTCGGACACGCTCGCGTTCACTGTCACGGCGATTTCGACGGCGCGGGAAGCCCCTGCGCCCACGCGGTCGAACGCGCGTGAAACCGCATCCTCGACGCTGGAGCGCAATTTCTTATCTGGCGTGACATGCTCGCCGCCTGCTTCGCCGACGCCGATGATGCTGGGTCGGTCGAAGTAGCCGCCTTTTGCGTACCAATCGACGCTCACGCTCGGCAGCTTCACGACGCCGCCGACGTCGCGCCAAGAAACGTTGAAATGCGGCAGGTTGATGTGCGGCAAGCTGATTCGGATGCTGCCGAATGCAGACGAAATGCGCCCAGGGATTCCGCTAATCGCGTTCCACGCATCGTTAATAGGGCTGGTAATGTTGTTCTCGATTTCGTTGAACTTATTAGCAACCGTTGAGCCAAGACCAGGAAAGCCCAATTTCTCTCCGATTGCGTTGCCCGCGTTGATAGCGTTGTTCTGAGCGTTTTGCAGTTTGGTCGATATGTTGTCTTTGATGCCGTCAAAGGCGTTGCTCGCCTGGTTTCGCGCTTGCTCCCAATCGCCGTTGAGCACAGATTGCAAGGCCCCAGCCGCAGAGCTGCCGACGATCTGGGCCGTCTGCATGTCGTTCTGGATAGAATCTCTAATAGCACCGAATTTTTCCACTGCTGCGGTTTGCAGGTTGCTCCACGTGTCGCTCGCCGAGGTCTTCAAGCCTTCCCAAGCGTTAGATGCGCTCTGCTGAATGCCATTGAACTTGTCTGCTAGGCTGTTCTTCGCCTCTTCGCATTTGCCCGTTATGCCGTCCCATATTCCCTGCCAGAATACGGGAACACCAGCAAAGAAGTTTTGCACGCCTTGCCATTTTTCTGATATCCATCCCGTGAAGCCAGACCACAGCTGCTTGCCTGTCTCGGTCTGCGTGAAGAACCACGTAAGACCAGCAACAGCGGCGGCCACTGCCGCGACGCCAAGCAGAATCGGGTTCGCGGCGATGAGCCCCGTGAACGAAGTCCAGCCGCCGCCGACGGCACCGATAGCGCCCTTGAGCCCGCCGAACGTCTCGGAGACTCCCTTTATCGCGCCGCCGATCTCGGTGCCCGTTTGGAGAACCTTGCCTGCGCCAGTCGCGAGTCCGCCAAACGCGAGCGTCCCAAGTCCGATGTTCGTAACCAAGTCCTGCTGCTCTGGCGATAGCTGCTGATACCAGTTTGAGACCCCCTCAAGCGCAGGCGTCACCTTTTCGAGCAGCGTGGTGCCAAGTTCCAAGACCTTCTCTTTAAGCGGCATCGCCGCTTCGCCAGCTTCCGCCATCTTCTGGTTGAGCTGAGCTTGCTGCTCGCGCGTGTCGAGCATGGTCTTGTTCGTTTCCTGATACGTCTGCCCGATGTCGCCGTACAGACCGTCGAGCGTCTGCGTGATGAGCGTCGAGCGTTCCTGCTCACTACCACATGCGGCAAGCGCGGCATTGAAGGCATCTTCTTTTGTCGCACCCTGGTCTATCTGATCGTTGAAAGCCTGCTGTGCGGCCTGATTTCCAGAAAGCGCGGCGCTCCATTGCTCGTTGCTCGCGGTAGCCCAGTTGAGCGCATCTGCCAAACCGCCCGTTACGGTGCCCGTGTGAGCCGTCTCCTGCGAAGCTTCGACGAGGTTTTCTAGCGGCAGCGCATCGCCGAACTTGGAAAAAGAACCAGCGGCGATGTTCGTCCATTGATCAAGTTCCTGCTGGTTCGTTGTCAGGCGGGACAGATTTTGCGCGGCTTCGGTGGCGGTGTCCTCTTCGCCGAGCAACTTGTAAAAGAGCGTATACGAGTTCCGCGCCTGCTCGCTCGTTCCTCCAGCATCCTTCCATGCGGCGTCCAGCTGGTGGGTCTGCTCGATATTCTCTTCTTGGCTCGAAGCCAAGCCGACGAGCGCCGTTGCTGCGCCGCCGACTGCTCCGGTGATTGTCTTGCCAGCTGTCTCAAGGCCCTTGCCAGCCTTTGCAAGCTTGTCGCTGTTGTCTTGGATGGTTTGGCCGAATTGATACAGCCCAGTTTTGGACGCTTCTGCTTCACGGCTCACGCTTTTTAAGTCGTCGGCATAGCTCTCAAGCTGGTTCTCGCAGATGGCTATCTGAGCCTTCAAGCTCGAATACTGGGCCTGCTCGCGCTCCGTGAGCGCAACACCGCTTCGCTGCTTTTCCTCAAGACCCGCGAGCGCAGACTTGTAGGCGTCGAGCTTCGTCTTCGTCTCGTCGTATGCGCGATTCAAGAGCTTTGCCTTCTCGGTCAAAAGCTCGGTGTTGCCAGGGTCGAGCTTGAGGGCGCGGTTGATATCCTTGAGCGCGCCTTGCGTGTCCTTGGCCGTGCTTTGCACTTTCTTTAACGCGCCTTGCAGCTCGGTCGTATCGCCGCCGAACTTGATCGTAAGGCCCTTGTACGTTACGGCCATGCCTTCACCTCTATTCGTATTTCAAAGATATGAGCGCACAGAACAGCGCACCTTCTCAGATGCGCTGGCGCTTTGCGCTCGCATCACGCCCAAAAGGCCGCTTCGCCCTTGCGAGATTCCTCGTCGTCTTGCGCGTAGGCAATCGCATCGTTGACGAACGAATGTATGTCAAGCAGCGTCTGCACCTGCCGATAGCTGAGCTTTTCCAGGTCGTTTATCGACAAGCCCGCCTGCTGGCACTCGTAGATATAGAGCGCGTCGCAGCTACTTTGCAGCTCCGTCGGCAGCGGCGGCATCGGATGCTTCGGCGGTCGCGGGCTCCACGTTCTTTCCTGCGTTCGGAAAAAAGTTCTCCTGGACGATGCCCATCACGTCGGTAGCCCAACCGTCTGAACGCTCCAGGTCGTACGCGTCGGCGGGAAAGCCCTTCACCCACTCGTCGAACGGCTTGAGCTTGCGGTCGGCAGTTTTCGCACACGCGTAGAAAATCTCAAGCAGCGGAACCACTGGCGCGACGCTTGAGCAAGCCTGAACCTCAAGAACCATGGACACGTCTTCGTTGATATCCTTCGGTCTCTTGCTCCCGTCGGCACGGGCCACGCTGAACTCGCGAGAGAACACGATCGGCGTGAACGCGTTGCACTCGACGGGGTACGTCTCGCCGCCGACGGTAATCTCGGCCACCATTACGCAACCTCAGACGCGGGCGTGAGCTGGATATCAACCTTCTCGAAGAACTTGTCGTAATCAGCAAGGTCGCTATAGCTGTCGTAGCAGCTGCCGCGCCAGCCGTTCGGCAAAGTGACAGGACGCCACGTCAAATCGTAGTCGAGCTGAGTGATATCTGGTTTGTCTTCGATCGTCTTGGAATCCATGCTTGGTGCCTTGATTTGACACGCGAGGAAGCAGCGGCGCTTGTCGATGACGTGTCCGGGCTGCTCGCACATGAAAGCGAACTTTTTCGGCGTCTTTCCGGACGTGCCAAGAACGCGGCCCTTTGCGTCAACATCGAATCCCACAAGCTCGGCGAACAGCTTGCGCAGCTCTGGCGTGCTCTCCGTGTCGTAGAACGAGATCGTTCCGGAGCCGCCGTTGTCCTGAGTTTTGTCAATCCACGGCTCGTTGTCGGCGTAGCTCGTGTTCGTCTCGACGGAAGGCTCCATCTTGATTTCAACAGTTCCGGGAATCTTGACAGGAATTTCGTAGGTAAATGCATCTTCGTCTTTAAGAACGGCGATGTGCGAGTTCTTGACGCCGAAGAATCCGTTTCGTGGCATGTTGTGCCCCTTTCTATTCGAATACGTTTATCTGGTAGGCGGTCTCGATGACGCCTTCGCCGTCGATGGGCGTGATTGTCTTCGTGTATGCGAAACCAGCATCATCGAGCGCGGTTTCGACACGCTGCTCAAGCTTGTAGTCGCGTTCTGCGCAGTAAAGGCCGCAGTCGTACGGCATCCATCGCAGGTACGCCACATTGTCGGCGTACGCGGATTCTCCGTAGCCAGCTTCAATCTCGATGTACGGCGGCGCGGGCCGCTCGTCTGGCTGGAACGCGCCGTTGCTGAACGGCAAGCCAAACGACTTGAGCAACGCCACTAGCTCGTCAAGCGTTTTCATCACTCGCCGCCTTTCGCGAACTCGGCGGCAACCTCGTTGTACACGCCCTCGATTACGTGGTCGCCAGCGACGTGCCCAGGGTAACGCCCGCTCTGGTTGGCGATCGCATGGCCCTTTTCGAGCAGATGCGTGAGCTGATATTGCTTGTTGTGGACGGTGCAGCTCGTGCCAGTCTCGTCCGTCTCGACGCTCGCCGCCCATCCTTTGGCGTAGCTGCCGCCGTGATGTTCCTTTTTTCGGCTTCGCTCGCGCAACAACCGTACGGCCTTCTGGCCAGCGGCGCGGGCGTTGCCTTCAAGGGCTTCGGCGTCATCGTCGATGACCTCTTGCATGTCGTTCACGATGATCGTCGCCAAGTCATCGATATTGATGCTGCTCATCTGTTGCCCGCTTTCTCAACAAGCGTTAGGCGCACGTTGTCGGCACCACTCATTTGCTTGTTGTCAACCGAGTACGTGGTGCCGCCTAGCTCCACAAGAACCTCTCCAGAATACGCACAGGCGCGGATACCGATAATAGCCTGCGGTTTAACGCCAGCCTGAGCCGCCGCATAGTACGCAGCCGCGCTCATCGAGTACACGTTGCACGGAACGCGGCGGCGGCGTTCCTTCTTGTGCGGCACGCCCTTGTCATCGCGCTCGGTCTCGGTCGCGATGAGCGTGCATACGCCGTTCCAGTTACTCATCGGCTGGCTCCGTCCTGTAGGCCGAATCACCGCTCATGGAAGTGAGCATGCATTCGAACGACTTCGTGAAACGGTCTGCATCTGGGTTGTCCATGCCGAAATTGGCCTTGACGTATACCTTGATGGCAAGGCGAATGCGGCCATCGGAGTCGTCGTTGGCCTTCTCGGGAAGGACGCCGCCCGCTACCAGCTCGGAGCGGGCGGCGTCGATGACGTCTGCAATCTCTTCATCGAAGTCGTTGCAGAAAGCGGGAATGCGCAGGGCGGCGCGGCAGGCATCGAGAATGCATTGCTTCTGCTTCTTCTTGTCTGCCATGGCACGAGACCTCCTTATGCAGTCTTTACAGTCAGCTGGGCGAACGACTTGGGCACGGCAAGGCCGCAATCGATCAACTCGTAACCGTCAAAGCAGCGGTTCTGAGTTCCGTCGGACGCGATATAGGGCATCACGTCGGGGCCGTCGAACACGTTGCCCTTGAACAGGTCGGGATAGCCGGCGATGATCACACCGTCGGCGATGGAATCGTCGCGCTTGACAAGCTTGCCGAAGATGTGGCCTTCGACGGACGGGTCGGCATTCTTCTCATCGACGAAATACGAGCGCCCGTTAGCGTCCTCGAGCATGGCGATGTAGTTCCAAATGACGTTGTTGTTCGCGTAGATAATGGCACCCTTGGGCGTGGAGAGGCCGTAGGTGTAGAGCTTGGAGAGCAGGCCAGCGAGGTCGGCTTTCTTGAGCGCATTGGCCGTGGAAGTCTGAATCTTGTTCGTCTTTTCCATGCCGTAGGACTCGTCGGCCAGGCGCGCATGGGCATGAGCGTTGCATCCAACGGACAGTCGTGCGGCGATCTCACTTACGAGATAAGACTGGAAGGATGCGACGGATTGAACGGCCATACGGCGGCTCATCTTCAGGCTCTTCTTAATCTCGACGCCCTCGAACTTGAGCGTGTCGAACGTGTTCTTCTCATCGTCGGTCGGTGCCGCGCCCTCGTCGGTCTGCGCGGCGTCGCCAGCATCAATGGACTTGTGGCGGATAATCTCGAACTGATGGGGGAAGTTCTGCTTCGGCATATCGCCCCACAGAACGGCGGTGTTGTCGATGAGCGAGATAATCTCGTTTTGAAGCTCGACGGGAATGACGGAATCGGTATTGCTCGTCGTGTGGTTGAATGCGGCGCGCTGCTCCATGGCGTGGTTCTGCGCGGCGCGCTCCGCGTCGGTCAGTGCGTAGCCCTCTACCAGCTGGACGCCAGCGCGCTCAGCGACGCCCTTCACCCACGCGCGCTGCTCGGCTGCGTCGTAGTCGGTCACGTCGTAGGCATTGCCAACGCCGACGACATTGGCGGAACGCGCCAGCGGAACGGCATCCACGCGACGGGCGGTGCCGTTCTCGATGGCTGCGCGGGCGTCTGCGACGGTCGCGGCGCGGGTCTGCGCGGTCGCAGTCTGCTGTGCGCGAATCTCGTTGATGTTCTTCGTCAACTCGGCCATGCGGGCGGCGTCCTCATCGGTCGGCTCGGCGTCGTCGGCGGAATACTTGTCGATGAGCGCCTGGAGCTCTTTCAGCAGGTCTTCAAGGTTCATTTTTGTTTCCCTTCTAATTGGTGGCGATTGCCATTACTGCACGCGCCTTTACGAGCGCGTTCTTGCGGCGCACGTGCTCCACGTGCGACTCCTCAATCACTCCGTTGAGAAGGTTTCTTGCACTTATTTCGGTGTTCGGGTCAGCAGGAAGGCTGACTGCGGACACGTCATAAATCTTCTTGACGCGCGTGATTGTCGTGGTGTGCGTGTCTCGGTCGTACTCGGACGCGCCGATGGTGAACGCCCACGACATGCGCGTAACAAGGCCGTTGTCGATTTCCTCGAATCGGTTTCGGGCGGCTTCTGATTTCGAGAGGTCGGCGGCCATGAAAAGCCCGTGCTCGTCGGGTTCGACGATGAGCGTGCCGTTCGACTGGCGCGCCAAAACGTCACCCACATGGTCGAACTGCATGATGATGTCGCTCATGTCGGTATCAACGAATGCGTCTGGGCTGATGACCTCGCGGTACTCGGTGCCGTCCCAAGGGTCTTGCCAAAGGACGTATGGGTCATTGAACGTCGAAGCGTATCCCTCGACGTAGTAGTCAGATTCGATGCGCTTCTCGCGCTTGCCGCCATCGGGCAGGCTTCGCAGCACCATCGACATTGTTCTGTATTGACGCTCATTCGGCTTGGCTGGCATCGTCGTTACCGTCCTTCTTCTTACCGTCGATTGCCGCGACGTTTGCGTTTACCTCAGCCGCCTTGGCGGCTTGCTCGGATGTGTGCTCGCTTATCAAGTCCAGGTCAATGTACTCACCGCGGATTACGTGGCGGTCGCCGCCCTCGTAATGCGGAAGCTGGAACACGTCAGCGCCCTGGTTGCCCGTCATGATTCCTCGGTCGTAGAGCGATGTGACGACGTTGAGCTTTGTTTGATTACTAGCGAACTCAAGGCGGTTCGCGCTGAACATGATGCTGTTGCCGTACGCGATCTCGTTCGGCGTGAAGGTCATGCACGTGAGCACGTATCCAAGCTGCACCGCGAAAACCTCTGTGCGCCCCTCATAGAACGAGTTGTATGTTTCCTCGTCGGCCTTGTTCATAACGATGTCTTCGCACGAGCCGAAGAACCGATATGCAGCCTTCTCGATGCGTTCCATCTGGGCGGCGTCCACCGTGTAGCTCTGCGGCGTTATCTGCTTGACGTCGTTGTATTTGTTGTCATAGACAGCTATACCGCCAGCGTTCGCCGAACCGAGCTGCTTGTTGAATTCCTTTCGGGCCTTCTCCAAGTCTTCGGGATTGCGGTTCTGCGACATCTTGCCTATGAAGCGAATGGCCGCACCTTGCTCGATGGCCGTCTTCTCAGCTTCGTTCTGCGCGTGCATCAGCTCTAGCGTCGGATTGAGCACGTTCGTCCCGTCGCCGAACAAATCGCTTCTGAATTGGTGACGCGTCAACACGCCGACGCGCGACCATTCGAGCATGGTGGCGTCACCGCCAGGGAAAGACAGCTTGAGCCACAGCGTGCCGCCGACGTCGTAGGCTTCGCACTGTCCCGGAAGGACAGGATAGTAGCCCGTGATGGTCTCGGCGTTCCCGTCGAGGATGGGAACGATAAGGCACGTGTCGCACACGTCCAGCATCGTCGAGATGCGGTGCAGGAACTGCGGCGTTGTCATCCACGGGTTCGGCTGCCATTCGAGCGAGCGCGTTGCCAACCGCTGCGCGGTTCCCGAAACCTCGGGTTTCAGCTTGCTCGCGTGGTCGGCGTTTCGCTCGATGATGCTTCGCGTCAGCTCCGCTTCGTAGATACCGCCACTCCACGTTGTAAAGCGCGGCGCGTACGCCGTGAACGTCTGGAAGTAACCGTCCACGGCCTGCATGATCGGCTTGTGGAATACGGCATCGAACATTGAGCGGAACATTGACGTTCGTTTAGCCACGTTTAACCTCCAATCATGCTTCTGAAATCGTCCATCATGTCTTTTAAGACCACGAATGCATCGCATTCCGCCGCCCAGGCGTCGATGCGGTTGCGCGGGTCTTGGTTCTTTTTGTCGGGCGCGATGTTTCCGTTCGCGTCGCTGCGCACCGCAACGTTCGAGCGGCACCACTCGGCAATCGGGTTGCTGTTGTCAACTACGCGGTTCTCCTTGTACAGGGCGCGTAGTTCCTTCATCGGCATCGAGAGCGTTTGAGCGCCTTGGATGACCTTCTTGAAGTTATCGGCTCCGAAATAACCTTCGTAGGCTTCCACCGTCGGCACGTCGCGCATGTGCCACGGGTCGTAGCCGCACGCAACGGCATAGATGCCGTATTTCTCGCGCACCTCGTCCACCCAATCGAGCACAAGCCGCTTGTCGATGATTGGCGTCGGAGACGTTCGCAGAAGCCCGCGCGCGATCCACGCGTCGTAAGGCACGCCGTCGCGACCGCCGCGCCGTCCTTCCGTTTCCGCCTGCTCCAAGGCGCGAAGCGGAATCCACGCCATGTGCATCGCATATATGCGCTCGTCGTTCGGGCGCATCATCAGCAAGCATGCGGCGGTGAGGTCGGTGGTGTCTGACGCATCAACGCCGAGCACCGCATAAGAAAAAGACCCGTCGGACGGGTCGAAAGCGTCATCGTTATGAATCTCAGCCCACGTAAGCCACGCTTGGCTCTGGTTTTCGATGAGGTTGAAGTCCTTGACCAGAAGTGTCGGCAGAAATGTCGGGTCATCTTTGGCCTTTGAGACGTTTTGGCGCAAGCCCTCAAGGCTTTTGATGGTGCCAAGGCCAGGGTTCGCCTTAATCCACGCCGATTCCTCTTGCCACTCATCGCGCTCATCAAGCTCGAAGATGAACGCTATGAAGCGCTCAGCCTTCTCGCCTGTCGCCTGACCGTCGAGCCATTTGGTTGCGTATTCGTATTGGGCGTCGAAGATGCCGTTCCGAACGAAACCGTTGGTCGTGATTTCCAGAACCAACGGTTGGCGGCGAGCGGACGTGCCCTGAATGGTTAGGTCGTACAGATCACGGTTCTTCATTGCCGCGAGCTCGTCGACGATGGCACCTGAGATGTCAAGGCCGTCGAGGTGGTTCGTGTTGGCGGAAAGCGCCTTGATTGAACCCATGTTGAGGTCGCAGTAGAGGTCACTCACGCGCTTGCGAACGTGCCGCCCAAGAGCGGGCGACGTGAGAACCATGCGCCAGGCGTTGTTGAAGCCCTTCGCCGCCTGGTCGTGAGCCGTGGCGACGTTGTAGACCTCGGGCGCACCCTCATCGTCGTTGATAAGCAAGTCAAGCTCTATGGCGGAAGCAAGCGCGGTCTTGCCGTTCTTGCGCCCCATAATCCAGAGCACTTCGCGATACTGCCGTTTTCCCTCAACGTCCACGAAGCCGAAAACGACGGATAGGATGGCTCGCTGAAAAAGCTCAAGCTCGAACGGCTGGCCGAGCTTGCCAGATGGAAGTCGGCAGAAGCGCTCGATGAAGCTCACGTGTTTCTGCGCGTATTCCTCGCGATAGTGGTATGGATACAGCGGGTCGTCGTTGTCCAAGTCTCGAAGGACGATGGCCGCGACCTGCTGTATCTTCGCGCACGCGGTTATCGTGCCGTCGAGGACGCCGCCGAAGTACTCGCGTATCGCCTTTTCGCACGAGCCAGCGGCCTTCTTCCTAGCCACCGAACCTCGTCTCGTTCAGGTAGTCCATGAGCGCATCGGCTGAAGTGCTGCCGCTCGGCATCATATCGGTGATCTGCTTGATACCGCGCGAGAACGTTGTGAACAGCTTGTTGTACGCGGAAAAGCCTGGATGCTCGCGCAAGCCCGATTGACCGCCGCCGTTGTCGTACTCGGTGAAGATGCTTTCGCCCATCAGCTCCACGCGAGCTTGGTCGAGTTTCACTTTCAGAAACGCAATGTTCGACATGAGCGGCATGATGGCTGTGCGCTTATCGTCTGGAATGACGTCCTTGGTCAAGCGCTGCAAGCGTTTCAACTCGTTTTGATAGAGCGATTGCACCGATTGCCCGTTCCGCTTCGGGGGACTCTTCGCGACTTTCGGCGAAATCTCGGTACTTTCGCATACTTTTCGCTTTGCCACAAGACCACCCCCGTTCTGAAAACCTCTGCGCGCATAAATCTATCTCCCGGCGTTGGTGCCCTAGGCTGGTAGCCTTGGTTTTCGAACGGGGGGATGCTGCGTCGCTCTGACCTGCTGTTTTGTTGTCTCTGTTTTGTGAGCTGCGAATTGTGCTCAGTCTGTGTGTTCATCATTCAACGAAACCAAGTTGCCGTCCTCGTCGAACGCCAAGCCTTGCCTAGTGCTGCCCTGCCTTACCCAGCCGTGCACCTTCTTGTGGCACAGGTCGCACAGGCTCACTAGGTTGTCGAGGTTTGTGTTGATGTTCGGATCGTTGACGTTCGCTGGAGTCAGCTCCACGATGTGATGAACCATGACCGCTGGTGTCTCTACTCCTTGAGCCAAGCAATGCTGGCAAAGGTAGCAATCGCGTTGCAATGCCTGCTCGCGAGCCTGTTCCCAGTCGGTCGAGTGATAGAAGCGGTATGAGAAGCCCTTAGCCATCGCCGTACCTTCCCAACAAAAAAGGGACGCGAGCCGAAGCCCGTGTCCCTTTCGTTTACCTAATCCACCGTAGCGAACTTTAGCATAAAGCGGGAAGTGAAGGGAAGTACTGTTTTTAATTTTCCTTTAGCCACGCCACGCCAACGGCATCGATATACCTGAACGCGGCATTGCACAATTCGCGGCACCACTTGGGCGAACACTGCATAACAGCAGCAACGTCAGCCCATGGCATCGCCTGGCAGTAGCCCATACATACCGCATCTGCGTAGCGGTTGCCCTTGAGTTTTGCCAAGCCGCCGTGATTGTCGTTGCCATACAGCACGGCGCAGGCTTCATCAACGACGGCATTGCTTTCAACGATGCGCTGCTTCAAGCGTTGCTCAAAGTCGATGCGCCCGTTGATCGCATCCATAGGGTCACACGAACCGCCACCACCGCCAGCCGTATAACTCTGAGCCTTTGCCCCTTCACGAGCCTTGAGACGTGCAAGCATTTCTCTTGACTTCTCAAGGCTCGCCACCTCGTCGCGTATGCCCTCAAAGTATTCCTTGGCATCCACGACACATCATCTACTCAATACCGGTAGAGCCGAAGCCGTCTTCGCCACGCTCGGTGCCGCTCAGCTTATCGACTTCCACCAGGTCGCACGGCACAAACGGCGCAACGACCATCTGGCATACCCGCGAACCCTTCGGCAGATACACCGTGTCGCAGCTGAGGTTCACGAGAGGTGCGCACACCTCGCCGCGAAAGCCGCTGTCGATGACCCCGACGCTGTGGCTGAGCGTGACGCCGTAAAGGCTCGAAAGACCAGAGCGAGGGAACAGCAGCCCAACGCACCCACTCGGAATCTCGAAAGCGCATCCGAGCCCGACGATTGCGCGGGCGTTCGGCTCAAGCCTGCAATCCTCGGTGATGCACAAGTCGAAGCCCGCATCTCCATCGTGTGCGTAACGCGGCAGCTCTGCGCCGTCGAGCAGCTTCACGTTTAGTTTTCGTCCTTGCATATCTGCCCCTTAAAACGGAATGTCTTCGTTGTAAACGTCAGGCACGTATGCCTGCTGCGGTTGAGCCTGGTACGGCTGCTGAGCCTGCGGCTGTTGCGGCTGCCTGTAGTTGGTCATGCCGATAACGTTGTCAACGATGACCTCTAGCTTGCGGCGGCGTTGGCCGTCTGCTTCCCACGTGCTCATGCGCAGGTGTCCTACGACGGCAAGCTTTGCGCCTTTTTGCAGGTAGCCATTAGCTTGCAGCGATTCGCCGCGCTTGCCAAATATCGTGCAATCGACCCAGCTGGTCTCGTCCGCATAGCTGCCGTCTTGCTGCTTGCGCCTATGGTTGACCGCCAGAGAGAATGACGTGATCGCCATGCCGCCAGCCGTGTACCTCACCTCGGCATCGTTGCCGATGTTCCCGCTCAGCGTGCAGGTGTTAAGGCTCTCGGCGCTCATTCGGCACCACCAGCCACCAGGGCAAGCGCCATGATTGCAAGCACTGCAACAGCGGTAGCGATTGCAGGGAACACCAGCGAGAACGCACCGCCAGTGAAGAGCAACACGAGCACTTCCACTATGCAAAACGACAGGAACAACAGGCCGACAATGAGCAGGCAGACTGCTATCGTAATGAGCAGAGTGACGCTCTTAACCGTAACACGGTAATCATCTCGCTTGCGCATGCCTACCACCTCACCAGCGTAGACAGCAGGTTTGCCCGCTGGTTCCTGCCCAAGCCCTTTACTTTGCGACTGCTCGCGATATGCAGCTTCTTCATGAGCTGTTCGGCGCGGGTCTCGGCATATCCAGGCAGAGCTGCAATCATCGCCTTGACACGCATACCCGATGCCGCCTGATCTCCTTCATCCGCAAGCTCAAAGAACTTCTCAAGCGGCAAAGCGCCCTTCTTCAACTGCTCGCGATACTCAGCTCGCTGATGCCTTATCTGCATTCCTTTAGCAAGGTTCTCTTGCCTTTGTTCTTTGGTCAAAATCGGTACCATTTTCACTATCTCCTGATTCTTACTTGAAATACGTCGGTTGTCGTTTTCAAAACCGCTGGTTTTGCGGTCTGACCTTTCTTTTTGTTGGCGGTGGCAAAATTGGCGCGGCTATGCCGTTGGCACACCATTGGCACCGTCTCCCTTGAGCTCATCGGTAAACTTGTCGAACACCTCTGCCGCCCTCTGGTCGCGCCCCGGCATGGCGTGCGCGTAAAGCCTAAGCGTGGTCGATTCATTAGCGTGGCCGAAGCGCTCGGCGATGTCCTTAAGGTTCGCGCCGTTCGCCAGAAGCCACGTGGCATGCGTGTGCCGCAGGCTGTGAAACGTGCATCCGCCTGGAAGCCCTAGACGGTTGCGCAAGCGGGTAAAAGCCTTCGAAACCGTTGTGGGGCGCATGAACGAACCGTTAAAGCTCACCAGCGGCGAGTTCGGCGTGAAGGCTTCGGAAAACGCGTCCTGCAACGCGATGAAACCGAAAACCGTCTCGAATTCCCGTGCCGTCATGGAAACGTTTCGGCTCTTTCGGCCTTTAGTAACATCCACGCGATCAAGCCCGCCGCCGTCAAGTTCGACAATCTTGCCGCATACATGGAGGTACCCAAGCCGCCTAAAAACATCTCGGCGACGCATCGCGCACACCTCGCCGACGCGCATGCCCGTATGCAGCGCAAGCCACGCGGCGAACGCGTAGGCTGCTTCGCGCATAGTCCTCTCACTCAGCTCATCTGGATGCAGAGAAGCCGTAATGGCCTCGTCAAGCCCTGGATAGTCCCATTCGTCGAGCGCCACGGCTTCGTGCTTTTCCTCGGCAGGCGGCTCCACGTAAAACAGCGGGTTCATCTCGCACACGCCGCTTTTGACCCAGTAGTTGTATGCGCCGCGCAAGAAGAAATGCACGCTTCGGACGGTGTTGCGCGACAAGCCTTGTCCGCGCTTCTCCTTCGGAAGCAGCAACCGTGTTTCGAAGTCGCTCAAATCCATTACCGACAACTTGCAGGCAGATTTGCCTTTGAGGTACTTGCCCACATACGAGCGCGCGAACAGGTTCCACCGCTTTACCGTGTAAGGGCTGATGCCTTTCACCTTGCGCTCGGCGATATACGTCTTGAGCAAGTCGGTTATGATGGCGCTCTTTACCTTGCCGCCAGCGGAAAGCTGCGAAATCCAATGGTTCGCCAGCTCTTGAGCCTGCGCCCTCGTTGCCGCTTCGGGGAACTGCCGATATGGGCGAATCTTCGTGCCGTCAGGCGCGGTACCGAGATACGGGCGCGCATACCAAACGCCTTTCGCGTCTTGCTTGACCTCAACGCTCATGGCTTCCGCCCTTGTCATTGATTACCTCTATAGCATCGCCAACGATGTCAGACCACATAACGAGGTCTTCGTAGCTGACTTTCACGCTCTCGCGCTCGCGCTTCTCGCACGTCAGGATGCGCCTGCTCATGTCCTGCGAGACCATGCAGAGGTTTTCGAGCACATGGCGCTTGCCAAGCCTACTCATCGCAATCACCACGCGTAATCGTTACCGTAACGCCAGAGACACCGAACAAATGCGCGAGGAACAACATGGACACCGTTAGATCTTTTACCGCGTTCTCAATGTCCTCGGTCTTTGCGTGTATTGCTTTGCCCTTAATCTCGAAGCCAAGCTTGACGCTACTCATCCCCATCACCTTCAATCGCGCGAATCATGTTGCCGATGCACTCTCGCGCCTTCTTGAGGTCTTCGATGCCGTTCTTGTCGCGCCATCGCCAGATGTACTTGAACGCGCATGCCTGCATGTGGGACACGTACGCTTCGGTTCCAAGCATCGACTCCATTGCCGACTTGCAATCGATGCCGGTGTGCCCAGCGTAATGCGATGGCTTCGTAACGGGATCAAAAGCAGAATCAGTGCTTGCTTCCGTTGCGTAAGTGCAATCCACAAAACCATCCTCGTCGGTCAGATCGCCGACGCGTTTGACGTATGAAGTCATTCCTTGCCGCCTTTCTTACAGTTGCGCCAGACGCGCAGGCAGTTAACCAGTGTCGGATTTGCCTTGATTGCGAACTCGAAGTTGACGGCATCGGCATCTATGGTTACCGCTTCGGCCCTGATCATATAGCGCCGAAGCCACGTAGCCTGTATTACGTTCCGAACGGCAATCGGAACGCCGCTTTGAGCGGAAAGCTCAAGCAGTCGTGTCGTTTTCCCCGATCCGCGCGTTCCAACGATGCAAATCATTCTTCCCCCTTTGAGCCCAACCACGGATGCGGGAACAGAACCCTTGCGCGGCATCCAGTGCAGTATTTCAAGCTGATAGGTTTGTACGGGTATTCAGGCTCGAACCAGCTGTATTCGCCGCTCCAATCGAACATCAGCTCTTGGCCGCATTTCGAACACGTGAAGCAGTTGCAATCATCGGAAGGTTTGGCAATTCGCAAGCACTGGTCTTCCTCATCCCACACGGTGTCGAACTCTTCTGGAACGAACTCGCACTCTTCGTCGGGCACATACAGCCTGCCGTCGCATTCGATGATGTCGGGCTCGCCCTGCGGTTCGAGCAGTCGCAAAACACGGCTTTCCTCACTCGCCATCTTCGGCCACCTCCAAAAGCTCTCGATAATGGCCACCGAAGCTGTTGTCGAGCCAATCGTTGACCCAGCGATAGAACGCGACGAGAAATGGCATCGAGTTCTTATCGTCGGCCCATCCGCAAAAGCCGATGAACCCGTCAGAGTTGAACGAGATCGCTTCGCGACCGTTGAAGTACGAACCGTCGCAGAACAAGAAGGCCGATTCGATGCCGCCGGTGCGAGGGCTCATCGCGACAGTCGGGCTGAATTTGACGCGATGCGAGATGTGCATGGCGGAAAAGGCGGCATATTTGCACTCCTGGTTGTATCGAGCAAGCTCGATGCCGATAAACCCTTCCAGCGCTTCGATATCGTGTTGCGTGAGGTCGGAATATGCGAATCGCTCGGCGAACATCTTGCGCAGAACGTCGCGCGACAGCTCCATGTCGAACTTGTAATCGCGCGGTACTGGGTTCGGGTCAACCTCGATCACGATTTTCTGCACCTTGCGGCTATCCGATGCGGTCATTGCCTTCTCCTTTCTTCAGCTCGCGGCACTTCCAGCAGCGCTTGTCTCCCGTCGGCTTGTCGATTTCGATGAACCAATCAAGCGAACGTTCCGTGCCGCAGAACGGGCACCGCCGCGTTTTGACCTTGTTGGCATAGCTTCGCCAAGACATGTGAATCACCGTCCTTTGTTGAAAACTCTTCGATTGTTGAAAACTTGTGGAAAGCGTGTTGAAAACTATGATTCGAGCGACTGAAAAGCTCGAAAATTCGGCGCGAAAACGAACGCCCGTAAAGAAAGAAGCAAAGAAAGTAAGACTTACTTGTCACATAACGCCACAAGCACGTTTGCGGGTTTTGGGTTTGGGTTGGGTTGTGACCCAACCCAAAACCCGCCCTGTATTGTTATGTATTGTATTGTTAGGGTTTAGCCAATCGCAAACCGATGGTTTACCGCTGGTTTCTTTCATGAACATCCGTTTTGCCGCCTTTGACCTGCTATTTCATCGGCTCTGACTTGTTCTTGCGAGGTCTCCCGCCTTTGGCTCCGTTCGCCCTTTGCATGCCGAAATACAGAGCGTTTTTCTGCATCCTCGCGCTTTCGATGCGCCCTTTTCCGTCGCGCGTCAGCAAGCCGATCTCAAGAAGGCAGCTGATGAAGTCCTTGCAATCGTCGACGCTTGAAATCTCGTCGAACGCGCCAGCCTTGCGCATGCCTATCTGTTCGGCGAGTATCAGCCAGTCCTCGTCCGTCTCCACGGGCAAAGAGTGCGTCGTGGTGTTCGCCAGAATCTCGCACAGCCGCCAGAATGCGCCATACCCAGCGTTTCCATAGCGGAACAGCAACCGTTGGCACTTCTGGTCTTGCGCGGCGTTTGAGTCGTGCTGGAACCACGCCATAGGGTCTTGCGCCTTGTCGTGAACCTCCTTGGCAACCATCATTCGTCTTCACCTCCTTCATCCATCACAAGCCCCTTGCTCATGCCGCGAAGATGCCAGCCCTCCCATACGCAGTGGCCGCACTCTCGGCAGTTCGTCCAGATCAAGACGCCGCGAAACATGCACCTGCTTTTCGGCTTGTTGCCCGTGGCGTCGAAAACGCCGTCCTCGTACTCGCATGCGCCAGGTTCTGGCATTGGCGGCTCTTCGAACAAGCTCAGCTGGTCACAACTGCTCGACATACTTCTGGCTCGCGGTTCGGATGATTGTCATCAGATGGTCTTCGGGGTCTCCTGCCTTCAAACGGCCATCGACCAGCACAGACGCGTACGCGAGCGTTGAGCAGATGATTTCGCTCACAAACGCGGCATCGAAGTCGATGCGTTCGCCGGTGACGCTGTTGCCGATGTGGCAATCCTCGATGCAGCGAGCAACGTCGGAAACTTCGCGAAGCTGCTTGACGATGTTCTTGCGCAGCATGTCAGCCCTCTTTCTTCGTGTCGTAGATAGACTTGCGTGTCTCGATGTTCAGATCGGGATGCCTCTCCAAGAGCCAACGGCTCAGAAGCGGCGTATCCGTGTTGTTGATGGCATAGGCGTGTTCTTGTCCGTTTCCATCCATGAACGGAACGCCCGTAATCTGATGCGAACCCTCGTAGCGCTGCTTCTCGATGAGGTACTTGGTCGATACGCGCATGCCGCGCTGATGGATAGCCAAGGCCGTGAGCTCGATGCTTCGAAGCGTCTTGGGGTTCAGTTCGCACCATTTGGCGAACAGCTCTGCGCGGTCTTGAATCTTGAGCGGAAGCGGGTAGACCGCCATTCGCTCTTGACGCATCACGTTTTCGAGCGGCTGGGTGAAATCGTCGGTGTTCATCGCACGTCACGCCCGATCAGATGCAAGATGAACCAGACCTCAGCGACGAGCAGGACAAGCGGAAGCCACCAGCAGCCAAAGGAATCGCAAAACCAGATGAGCCATTCCGCCGCCGCCATGGGGACGATTCCGCACAGGCACAACGCCGCGAAAATGTAGACAAACCAACGGATAACCAACGGTTTTCCTGCTAGAATCTCATCGTCATTGCTCTGGAAGTTTTGACGATAGCCCGTGCGCGTTTGCCGACGTGCGCGGGCACCTTCTCTTTGCAGGCTTCGCAGCTTCTCTGACCCTCGTAAAGAACCGACGCTGATACGCACTCGACGCGTCGCGGCGGTTTTGCTTGTCTAAAACCACTACGCAAACCAGCGGTTTCTGGCTTGGTTTCATACATTTGAAACCCCTCCTTTCTTAATACTTGCGAACGGTGAAAGTGGTGTGCTTGAGCGCGTGTTCGACGCCAAGCCCAACGCCGACGGCAACAGCCGAAGCGAAGAAGCCCCACAGGCCGACTACCTGAAAAAGCTCGTCAAGCCACTCCATTACGCGACCTCCTTACTTGAATTCGGGGAAAGTGCACAGATCGTTTGGCGTGCAGTCCAAAGCGGTTGAAAGCTTTACGATGCTTTCCAGCGTCGGCGAGCAATCGCAACGCTCGTACTTGCCGATTGCATCAACGCCGACACCGGATGCTTCCGCAAGCTGCTGTTGCGACCAATGCTTCTTGGCGCGACGAACTCGCAGATTGTCCGCAAACGCATGTTTCAACTCGGGCATATGTTCACCTCCTTTCAATGAGTGCTCATTAGGTTTGTATTGGCTTTAGTCAATACAAACCTTATTCTTTTACGTGTAGTAAAAGAACCTAAATCAACGTGAATCACGTTGATGGCTACAGACAATAAACGTGTTTAACGTTCTTTGCAAGCGTGAATTGCGTATTTTCTTGATTAACGTACGTGAATCACGTAGAATCGGCGTTGCAGCGACGAAAGGAGGGCGCATGGAATATCAATTGAAATTGAAAGAGTTGCGCAAGGCCGCTGGTTTTGCGACACAAAAGGCGTTTGCCGATTTCCTCGGCATAAAAGAACGCAAATATGCTTCATGGGAACGTGGCGAGGTTGGTATTCCGCTCGAAGACGCTTTCATGCTATGCGCAGCATTGAAATGTACGCCGAATGATTTATGTGGCTTTCCAAGCACAGGGACGAGCGAAGACGACTTGACCAGCGACGAACGCGAGATTGTGGACAACTACCGCGAAAGCTCGCCGCAGTGGCAGCAGAACATAGCGATGACCGCAAAGGCTGCGGCAAGCGAATCGAGAAAGGGCTAGAAATGGGAATCTTCAAGAACCAGCGTGAAGAAATGGCACGGCAGGAAATCGAAAAGGCGATCTCCTCGATTCCAACGCCCGACGGGCGCATTCACGTCATGCTCATTCGGTCGTTCGGTCAATCCTTTAGCGGACGGGTATTCGGCGCTGACCAGAAATACAACGAGCAGATAAACGAAGTCCTCAACGCGCTTCAAGATAAGGGCCTTGAGATTATCAGGGTAGAAACCAACTCTGTTCCTGACCAAGGTATCAGCGGCGCAGACCGTTACGACACGCTCATAACGTACAGATAGCAAAATGCCCTGTATCCATCCGCCAAGACCAGATACAGGGCGCGCCATTCCGTAGACAACTGAAAAGGCAAGGTGATAATACCATGGCAAAGGGTAACCGTGCGGCCATTTACGCACGTTTTAGCTCGCACAACCAGCGAGACGAAAGCATTGAAATTCAGGTCGATAAGTCACGCGAGTTCTGTGACGAAAGCGGCCTTGCCGTTGTACGCGTCTACAGCGATTACGCCAAAACTGGCAAGAACACGAACCGCGCTGAATTTCAGGCAATGTTAAAAGATGCCCAAAAGGGACTTTTCGATTACGTGGTGATATACAAGGTCACGCGCATCATGCGCAACAGAGACGAAATGGCTCTTGCGCGCATCATGCTTCGTAAGGCAGGCGTTGAAATCCTCTACGCCGGTGAAACGCTCGGCGAGGGCTCAACTAAAGTTCTGCACCTCGGCATGCTCGAAGTGCTTGCCGAGTATGAAAGCGCCGTCGATAGTGAGCGCATACGCGACGGCATACAAAAGAACGCGCAACGCGGCATGGCGAGCGGCCAGCGCCTGTACGGTTGGGACGTTGTAAACGATCGCTTCGTCGTAAACGAGCGCGAAGCCGCCGTTATGCACAAGATGAAAAACATGCTGTTCTCAGGCTCAACCATTGCCGACATCCAGAGGGCGATAAGAACCGAGCGAACAAGGCGCGGCAAGGCGTTCTCACAAAGCACGATAAAAAGGCTGCTCTCGCGCGAGCAAAATTGCGGCGTGTACAAATACGCTGGCGTGCGCACGACGAACGGCATGCCTGCACTGTGGTCACGCCAGGAACAAGACGAGATTGCAAGCATCCTCAACGGACGCGGCCACAAGCATCGCGTTGTTGACGGAGAACAGCCCTATGCGCTCAGCGGCAAGATGTATTGTCGGGAGTGCGGCAGATGGTTCGTCGGAACCTCTGGAACTGGAAAGAGTGGCAAAACGTATTACTACTACCGCTGTCCGAAGTGTCGCAGGACGTTCCGTCGCGACCTCATAGAGGATGCGGTTTCCGACACCATACTCGAATCGATACATGACCCAAAGGTGCGCGAGCGTATCATCGCAACGCTTGAGATGATGATCGCTGAAACCGCCGAGGATGGCGCGCCAAAGGAAAGCGAGCGCATCACGGCAGAGATAAGGCGCATAGACGCGGCGTTTGAGCGTATATGGCACGCCATAGAGGACGGCATAGCGCCCCCAGGCGGCAAGGATAGGGTTGAGGAATTGAAAGCCCGTCAAGCGGCTCTGAAAGAGGAATTGGAGAAGGCGCTTGAAGCGGAAAGCGCCGAAGACTTGAGTCTTGATGACTATCTTACATGGCTCGACACGCTGGGCGCAGAATCTGACCCGTTCGAAATCATCGACACGTTCATACGCTTCATACAAATCGACGGCGATGAAGTGCAGCTGTTCTTTAGCTTCGACAATTGGGATGATGACTTTATGCCGACAAAAAAAGACGAACCCCTGATGAACAAGGGTTCGTCTAACTTTGATGTGGTGGAGACCGTGCTGATCTGGTTGAACACGCCCGAGGCCTCGAGCCGGTCCAAGATCCACGGCCAAGTCATAAGGCCCACGCCGATAAGGATGATGACGATGGTGATGAGCCGGTCGGCCCAGCGCGGCAGCCGCTTGCGACGGCGCTTGGGCTTTGGTTGAGGTTTGGGCTGAGGGCTTGAGCCGCCGTTGTCCGCGGCGTTATTGCTCTTCATATGTTTGGCGCCCTGCACCATCGCCGGTCACTCCTCTACAACTCAAGTTGTCTAAACAAATAATAGCCGATTAGCGAGCTTCCACGCCGGACAACGCAGCTAGGACCGAAACGCCGCCTACGGTTCGAATTCTTGGAGACCTTCTACAGCGCTTCTTGCCATGGATATTCCTTTCCAAACATGCGATCGACTTCGAGCTGAATTCGCTCATCGTCGATTGCCGCCAAAGATAGCGCAAGCGAAATGTCATCGACGCGGGAGGAGTCGGCAAACACGGGCGCATAGCGCCACACTTGGATCATCGCCGTTTCGTTATCCGGCAACTCCCCGTCTGCGACTTCGAGGTCGCTCAGTTGACGCCATGCACTTCTTAAGACGGCCTTTTGTTCCATGCCCGGCGCAGCGAGCATCGAACGCGCAGCGAGCGCCGTCTCCCCGACGTCAACAAGATAGTCGATCTGCGGCGTCTTCCTTGCAAAAAAGACCTTCGAGACAGGCGAGGAGAGCTCTGCCATGTGCTCACTGAGCAAAAGATCGACGGCGATAGGGAGCACGACGACACGCCGCTCGCGACGCTCGCGCCTCGCGAGCCCCCTGTCGACAAGCTCGGTTATGGCCTCACTCGCGCGGCTTGCCGAGATCCCAAGCGCACGACAAAGGTCATAGGGGCGATATGGCTCCTGGGCGGCTCCCCAGATTGCGGCAGCCTGCGCGTTGGGTGACATCTTGGTCGCATGATTGCGAAACCAGGCACCGCCCCTCTCCGTGCAGGCCGTGCCCATAAATGGAAGAAAAGCCTGTCTACCTGGGCAGACAAAGGGAATCCCTTGTGCGACCAATGCTTTGCGCTGACGTGCATCGGCATCAGGAAACGAAACGACAACAGGAGTCTCCGCGCGCAAGGCTAGCTGACTATAGACCCTCTTAGCCTCGGGAAGCCCGACGCCAGTAGGCAAACTTGCAAGCAAAAACGAAAAACCGTTTGCGTCAACAGTGAGGACCTCAATCGCCCGCAGATGCAGCGGCAAGCGTGCGGATCCAGGCCAAGTTTTGGTCTTGGCGGAAAGGCCTAGTGCTTCTTGTAAGTAGATTAGCGCTTCGTTCATTTCCATTGTTTTCGTTCGTTTCCAGTTTGTATTGGAATTATACATTATTTTCGGAATTAACGAGATTCCTTTCGTGCATAAGCCCGCATTTGAGTTTTCAAAATATCCCGAATCGGTGGGGCGACTCGGGATACAATGACTACAGGAAACGACGCACCCCGCGCAAGTGTTCGAAAGCGCGGGCGACCAGTTTCCGGTGTTGTTAAATGCCCGGACTCCGAACCACGGGCATTTTAATTTGCACGCGCGGCGCAAATGCCTTCTACCGTCCGCACCGCGCGTGCGCCTACGGACCTTAAACCGAACCTCATACGAGTCAAGAAACGCGATGACGGATGAGTCCGCATCGGACGGTGGAGGCTGCCTGTGTTGTCCAAAAAGAACGGGGCAGACTCCAGTGCGGAGTCTGCCCCGAAAAGAGAATGGCAAAGCAAGAACGTGGATGGACGAGAAAAGTGTCCGCAAGTCTCATGGCCATCACATCCCACCTGCCAAAGGGATGGGTGAGTGAGCCTTACTCCTGCTCGGACTCCTCAGCCTGCTTACGGCTGCGGATGAGGTGTGCCACGCCGATGCACAGCACTGCGCTGCCAGCGATCCAAGTGAAGGTCACGCCGTTAAGACCGGTCAGCGGGAGGCCGGAGCCTTTCTTGTTCTTGACGGTAAGGGTAACGGTGCCGCCACCAGAAGAGGAATTGGTGACGAGACCAGAACCATTCTTGGATGTGGTCACCGTCAACGTATTCTCGCCCTCATTCTGATTAAGACCCGTGGCAGTAATGGTGAACGTGAATTTGGGCACGGTGTTATAGCCGGGGAGCGTATGGGTCTCCTCGACCGTGTAAGCGCCAGCATCGAGGCCCTTGACGCTGATTTCGCCCTTATCATCAGTCGTAAAATCATAAGCAGTATTGCCCAAAGAACCGTTCACTTAGACATACTGGGCGCCGGCGCCCTCGTCGGTTCCCTTGGAAGAGGTGCCGGGCGGAGAGCGGAGCATGGCCACCGGACCCACCGAAACACATCTCCACCGTTCCTTCAACTGGGAAAATGCCGCCCCGGAGCCCGGGAGGGACCCCGGGGGCTTTCGGCTAACTGCGGGAACGGCCTATCCGCTCAGTATGTTCAGCTGAGATCAGAAATCAACCGGAGAAATCGACCCTACTAAAAGGAGGCCGTATATGAAGACTGTATATCCCTTTTGCCTCCATATACACAAGAAGCGCCCCTCGGGCGCTTCTGAGAGGCTCCCCCTGGGATGTATCCCAGGGGGAGCCTATGGACCTTAAGGGCCGCTGCGAACCGTTCGCAGTCGGGCCGTCGAAGGCCTCGTTACTTAAGCTCGGGCCAGAAGTCCTTGTTGGCCTCGATCATGTCGTCGAGAATCTCCTTGGCGACCTTCATGGACGGGACCGTCTTGTTGAGCGTGAACGCCTTGAGCGCCTTCTCGTACGAACCCTCGATGCACGCCTCGACCACGAGCTTCTCGGAGTTGAGCTGCTGCATCATGAGGCCCTGCTGGAACAGCGGGATGTTGTCGCGCGAGATGACCTCGGGGCCGTTCTTGCCGATATACGCGGGAAGCTCGACCATCGCGTCGTACGGCATGTTCGGGATCGCGCCGCGGTTCTGGCAAATGACCAGGAAGCGAGCGAAGGCGCTACACTTCGAGCGATATTGAGCACCAACGCGGGCGCTAGCGCAGGTGTCGCCCGCGATACTCGGGAGAAACAGCATCGGAATCGGGGGAAGCCGAGGAGGCTGAAGCAGAGGAGACGAAGGAGGCCGCAGGCCTGGAGGCTCCCACGGTCCACCCGTTTCCGCCATCGCCAGCAGCCGCGTCGGCGCCCAGCGTCACCGCGGCGGCAACGGCCGCACGCTGCGCCGCGCGCCGCTTCTTGCGCACGTGCCCGGCCACAACGAGACCCACAACAATCGCCAGCAGCGCGCCCAGAACGCCCAGCGCCACCGCGGTGGTGTTGATGCCCTGTGCCTCCTCGGGCACGGGAACCTCATCCGGAATGCTTGCACGCACACCCGATACCAGCAGGCGGTGCGAGTTCACGCCGTAGGGCGTGCAGGTCATGAGCGTCACGCGGTCCTCGCCGGCGGTCACGCGCAACTTGGAATCGTCATCGGGCTCGATCACGTCTATGCGGTCGATCTTGTAGCCCAGTTCTTCGCCCATCACCTCGATGTAAAACGAGTCGCCCACCCGCAGCTCATCCAAGCGCGTGAACAGGAGCGAGCCCGGCACGCCACGGTGACCGGTGAGCACGGCATGCGTACTCTCGCCGCCCACGGGCAGCGACGTTCCGTACAGGTGGCCGGCGCCCGCGGCGAGCACCTCGTTGGAGGTGCCATGGTACACGGGCAGGTTCACGTCGATCTTGGGGATACGCACCGAGCACATAAGGCCCGAACCCGCGTCGAGCAGGCCCTGGTACGTGGTGTCTTGCGAGGCGATGGAGTCCTTGGCACCTGTTGCGGTGGAAGCGCCGGAGGTGCTACCGAACGGGTCCACGACCTCGCCGATGACGTCCTGACCGCCGGCGGCCAACTGCTCGTTGTAGGCGCGCGCTGCCGCGAGGGCCTCCTCTGCCTGCGGATAGGGCCAGCCATCCACGGTGTTTTGGGCCGCGGCAACTGCGGCCGTCTGCTCGGCCTGGGACATGGCGCGCAGGACGAGGGGCGTGGCCACGATAACAAAGCCGGCGGCAAAGCACAGAAGGGAAAGCAGGCGCAGGACGAGGGGCGGTTTACGTCGGCTGGGGGAAGCCGGGTTCGAACCGCCGCTCGGCGTGCGCATCGTCGATACGGGCTTGATTGCCTCCATGTGGTTCACCTCCGGGGGTGTGGGTGTGAGGGCACGGTCAAAGCACCGACCCCGCCGCGTGTCCAAGCGCGACGGGGTGCGGCGAAAGGGAATATGAGAACGCGGCGCGCAGGCGCTGATAGGAGACGACGATCGCCCGCTCGCCGCGTCATCAAGCTAGGGAATTAAGCGCGCATACGTGCACTCAGGGCGAAGGCGGCGCCAGCAGCCATGAGCAGCACGCCCACGGTGATGAAAACCTTGATGCCCAGGTCACCGGTCAAGGGCAGCTCGGTGAGGTTCTTGGCGTTCCAAATCTTGATGGTCGAGTTCTCAACGGAGACGCGAGGATCGGTAGCGTCCTTGGCATAAGAGACAGCAGTGATGGTCTTCTGGCCCTCGGGATCGTCGGACTTCACCGTAGCGGATACCGTAAAGGTGAACTTCGGCAGGGAGACGGCGGTGTAACCATTGGGAGGAACGATCTCCTCGATCTCATACGTGCCAGCGTCGAGACCATTAAAGTTGATGACGCCATCGTCGGTGGCGAACACGCCAACTTCGGCACCACCCTGAGTATCCTTAGTCGGAGTCGTGGTCAGGGTCTTCCATGCGCCGTTCTCGTAACCGAGATAGCTGCTTCCCGCCTTGATCGTGAACTTAGCACCCGAGAGCTTAGTGGTCATGTCCTTGGCGGTCTTCACGATGTTGAACTTATAGGAGTAGACATTCACCTCGTTACCAGGAATGGTCTGCTCATCGGAGGTGTTGTTGGGGTTGTGCGACCAGGTAAGTGAGTCCTTGTTGGGGTTGCCCTGGATGGCGGTGGAGTCAGAAAGCTTGGCATCTGCATCAAGGGTAGCACTCACCAGTACGGTCACCTTTGCGCCCTCGTTCAGCGCAGTAGCGCCCGCAACCTGGTTCACGTAGTTGCCAAGGTCGATGACGGTATCTACACCTCCGGCGTACTTACTATCGGTATCAGAAGTGGCAGCATAGGAAACACTGTAGTCGTCACTCACCTTAAGAGTAACGTCTCCAACCTTGACCGATTCAACCTTTACGCCCGTGGCGACGTTACCGACAATCGAAGAAATGGCAGAACTAGCAGTGTCGTTGATCTTGAACACACGTTCGGTCGGATAGCCGGTGTAGTACGGAACGGTAGTCTCAAGCGTGTAGTACACGGTGTCGCCCACGGAGAAGGACGGCTCATTGTTGTAGGTGCCGTCAGCATTGGCAAGATGCTTAGAGATGGTCGGAATCACGTTCTTCACGGTAACGGTGCCATCGACATCGGTGCCCGCAATGCTCGTCGGCGTAATGATGGGCAGCGAGAAGGACTCCTTGTCCGCAGCGGGATTGGTAACGTCCTTCAGGAACCAGATACCCGGGACGTTAAAGGTTTTCACATTGGCGTTGCCGGCCGTAGACGTGGTGAACTCGGTTGCAGCAGGAGTACCAGGGAAGGTCTGGTCCTCGAGGTTCTGGGCAAAGGTGCGCAGCGCGGCATCATTGTTCCAAGGCGAGGAGAGGTTAGGGGCTCCGCTATTGCTAAACACCCGCATGATCAGGAAGCCCATAGGGTTGTTCGACGCGTTGCCCTCGGACACAAAGAAGTTCTTGTCCTGCTTGTAGGCAGTAAGCACGTTCCGGGCATCGCCCGTCCCATCAATGACAGCATTGAAGTTCATCGCGCCCTCGATGGTGCTCACGAGCGCATCGGTGGTATCAATCGTATAGGCAATCGACTTGTCATTGCCAACAACAACGTCCTTCAGCTCGGCAAGCTGCCAGCCGTTGAACGTGTGATCGGCAGCATCCGTCGACTGCTTGTTGATCGTAATGCTGTAGACTGGCGCAGCCTTGGCCGTGGGCGCTCCACCCACCAGGCCGGTTACGGCGATCGCTACGGCGGCGGCGCCGGCGATCAGCTTTTGTACTAATCGGTTCATGATTCCCCTTTCAGAAATAAGCCCGACATTCATAAACATCTATCTACATGCGCCATCAGACGAATCGTCCTAGCGGCGCTTTGTAGCGATCCAATACGCTCCCGCGGCGATACCGCCCAGAAGCATGAGACCGGCGCCCACGAGGAGCATGGAGTTCTCGGTCCAACCCGCGCCGGTGAGCGGGAGGTCCGTGAGGACTTTCATGTTGGTGAAGGTGGAGGCGGGGATGGCGTTGGGCTCGGCGTCCTTGCCGATGGTGTTACTCACAGTATTGCCCATGTCGTCCTTCATCTGCGTGACCGTGGTGGAAGTGGTGAGGCCGGAGTACTTGCCGGTCTTCTCGTCCAAGACGGCTTTCACGGTGACGGCCACTTGGTACTCGGCCTTGGAGTAGCGGAGCTTGTCGATGGCATCGGCGTCGGGCGCGACCTCCTTCACCGTGTAGGTGTAAGTCTTGGCGCCCGTCGGGTTCGAAGCGTCGTTCGTGGCGAGGTACTCTTTGGAGAACGAGATTTCGCCAAAAGATGCCTCGATGTCGTTGACCTTGGTGGAGTCTGCGGGAGCGACGGAAATAGTCTTCGAGTCAGGCATAGGAGCGCTATCCTTATTTGGCCCCGTAGCCTCGATGCTGAAGTCGAACGCAACGTATTTACCGCTGGAATCCTTCGGCCAGTCCGTATTACGGACGGATTTAATCACCGGGATTTTCACGGACGTAACGGAGCACGAGTCGGAGATGTACGTAATGCCATCAACGATGTTCGGCTGCTCGTTCTCGATCCACGTAATGGAGCCGCTTGTGCTGTCCACCGTGAACTTGTAGGTGTTCTTGTTCAGTTCGTAGCCAAACGGAGCCTGGGTCTCCGTGAGCGTGTACGTGCCCGGCAGCAAATCGGCCAATGTGAACTTGCCATCCTTGGCGTCGGTATCGGCCCAAGTGGTTTCGCTCGGAGTCGATTGGTCACTCACGGTCCAGGACTGCGCCTCAGTCAAGCCATCGGCACCCAGTTTCGCAAGCTTCCACTCGGAACCAGCCAAAGGAGTGTGTTCTGCATCGTCCTTCTCCACCTTGGCCCAAGACACCGTACCGGTGATCTTGGTGTTGGCGATGGCACCCGTGGTGTTAGAAGGTGTGAACGGAACCTCGTTCCCGTTCTCATCCACGTAGCCCTGGACATAGTTCACCGACTCACCAGCATTGTTCATGGTTGCGTAGTAGATCTTGTCCGAAACCTGGTAACCCTCCGGCGCCGTCTCCTCTTTGATGTAATAGGTGAATGCCGGATTAGAATCCGAGATCTCCTTACTCGGATCGGCCTTCTGGTTCAAATAGTTGAACTGAAGCTTGCCATCAGTAGAAGCGTAATCGTTGGCAGCGCCATCCGTTACCGTAACGATGGGACCCGTCCCGTTCTTGGCATCTTTGACAGTGCCGTATATCGTCCACGAGGAACCGGGAAGCAGCTTAGTACCATCCGCAGCGTCGACCTTGCTCCATGCAATGGAGGAACCGTCCGGTGTATACGAGCCAGACCACGGGAAGTTGTGACGCTCCTGGTCCATATCGATAACGGAAGCCGAGTTACCCTCACCAAATGCTGCGGCAACCTTCGGGCTGTTCATTGAGAAATCGGCGCCGGCGTACACACGACCATTGGTGGTCACATGGTCGTCGAAGCTTCCGTTGGGAACGAGAATCGATCCGATCATAGCCGCCGCAGGATCGTCGTCAGTCCACTTGGCACCGGTAGTTGCGCCATCGTATCCCCAGTCCGCGCGGTCCTCTCCCGCGATGCCGCCCCGAATGGTAAGGCTTTGCGTATCGACAAAGTTCCACATGATGGACTGGGAAGCCGTCGCGTATGCTTCACCCAGTGCCTTGCCGGAATATTGAGTTTCGTAACCACGCGAAATCTCGATGCCGTTCCACCAAAAGCGCCAGCCATTGTGGAACTCAATATTCGAAGATCCGGTAACGTTCACAACAACCGAGGCGCCCTCGGGAATGTCCTCGAATGCGAAATCAACGCCACGATAATACTCGTTGTTGTATGTATTGCTCAGCTGAGAAGCATCGATGGTGAACACCTGCTGCATAGAGGTGTTGTCGCCCTTAAACGTGATAAGACGCTCGCTATTCTTGAATTGCTTACCATTGAGCGACGTATCGGCGCAGTCCTCATTGATGGTCTTATTCGACCCATCAAACACAAGGCCATAGCTACAATCCGTCTTGTTGTACTTGTTGATGATGTAGCGGTTGTCCTTATCGCACGCCGGAGCAACGCCGTAGCTCACTTTGCCCGTCTTCGCAAACGAATTCAGCTGATTAGAAAGCGTGTTGAGATAGCCTGTCTCTCCGCTGTAATTCGAGTAATCCTTGCCATTAATGTCCTTGAGGAAGTTAACTTGGTTGAACAGAGTACTGTCCTGAGCGTTCTCGCCCGCGTACCAATAACCCTGGGTTTTCACCACAGACTGGCGCCCGTTATTAGTATTCCAATAGGTAATGGGACCGGCGATCTTCGCGGTGTAGTCATAGCCAGCGGAGTCAGCCGTTCTCGCTTTGCCGACCCAAGCGCCTTTGTTCCAAGCGCCAACGGTAGTCTTCCCCGGCAAGTCGCCGCTGTAACCAACGCTCATGTTGGTGATCGCACTGTCGATTCCAGCCACCGCAAGCACGGTGCTGCCGTCGACAGGACGGAACTGGGAACCAAAACCAACGGTGCCAAAGCGGAAACCAGCGCCAATACCTTCATAGGGCCAGCTCTCTTTGAGTGGATTCATGGCAAGCTTGCCACGGACCACGGTAAGGCCCTCCGCCTCAGCGGCATATGAGCCGGCGGGGGCGTTGCTCGCATCAAGAGTTTTAGTGTTGCTCGGTTTACCACCGATGTACATGTCGCGGCCGACGTAGGTGGCCACGCCGGGATCGGGGGTAGAGACATCGATATTCGTACCGATGCCGATAGGCGTGGGCTTGTAGATGCCCTTGTTCACAGTGGTAGCCGCGCTCGCAGAGGTGGCCGCGCTGAACGGGGACAGCAGCGTGCTTGCAACGAGAACAGTTGCCATAAAGCTACATGCGGCGAACTTCTTCACTTTGAGCACCCCATTACAGTTTCCTCGGTAGAAACTGTCTGGACGTCGTTGGCGATGGCCTGCGAGATCGGGGGCATAACAAGCGACGGTACCAGGCTCAAAACGGAAGCTCCGCACAAAACACCTGCTAGCACACGATGTGCCGCTTTATTGTTCTGCTTAGTTTTTTCTGAATTCGCTTTCATCGATGTCTCCTCCCCAAGAGACCGCGATCTTGCTCTTTCACTATCAAACGTAGGTAGTGTCGAGAAAGTTGGTGTA